>LJRV01000236.1 GCA_001612575.1 Streptobacillus notomytis | reverse complement strand
AGATGATAGCTTTAAGGATATTGTATTAACAAAACAAAACCCTATTGAAGTAAAGACTAGAGGAAATATTGAACTAGGATCAATACTAGGAAATGAACCAGGCTATTATTTATCATATAATGTAATGGGAGATATTAGTTTTTTAAGGGGAGAAATAAAAGGAGAAAATAAGGAAATAAATGCAAGTTTATCTTTAAATCCATTTGTGGTTAATTTTTCAGTTAAACCTAGACTTATTATAGAAAAAGATGGTAAAGATTTAGTTACAAAGTTTGGAATTGAGTATGCAAAAGGTACAGAGTTTACAAGTATAGTGGGATTTAAGAAGATTGTTAAGTCTAGTAGAAATACACTTGAACAGGAATTGAAACCTAATATTTTAAGTATATTAAAAGCTAGAAATACAAATGAGTATAATAAAGTTAATGAAAAATTTTTTAATTTATTCTTTAATGGAGAATTAAAACATACATTAACACATTTTGTAGAGGTTAGAAAAGAAGATAGTAAATTTAGATTAAACGTTAAGGCTGATAGTATAAAAACTGTAGGATATGAAGAAATAAATGATGATCCTATAGAAAAAGTTGAATTGATAAAACCTAAGACATATTTTGCTTGGAATTATCAAAAATATTCGTATTTGAAATTTTGGGATAAGGAATATAATTACTTTTTTGACGTTAAGACATTAAAAACGACAGAGAAAAATAAGAAAATTAGAAATTTGGATAATAAGATATATAATTTTGAATTTGACGCTGAATATAGACAGAATAAAGGTATTAATTTTGATATTAATTTAGATGTGAGCTACAATGAAACTAAATTAATAGGTTTAATTGAAAAGACTACAATTACTGAAAGAATATCAAAAGTTGTGCATACTCAAACTAAGAGTTCATCACCTAGTATTACTGATGATATTATAAATAAGACTGAAAATCAAGTAGAATTAACTGAAGGAAGTTTAGTAGAATCGCTTAAAAAATATGTTAAAGGCAAAAGTCCTTATGATGAGAAAATATATTCAGCACAAAGAGGATTTTTAAGCTTTTCATATGAGGAAATGACAGAGGAGAAAATAAGTAGAATACTTGATTATCCTAAGACCGTAATAGAATTAAAAAATAGTAAAGATAATATTTTCTTACGTACTAAGAGGATAAATGCAAATTTAGATACATATTTAGGTTATAGTTTTAATCCTTTAAATAATGTGATATTATCTTTTGGAATTAAACATAATTTGACTGCTGAATATATTTCTATTGATAAGATTATAATAGATGATACAGAGTTATTTGGAAGCAGAAAATTATTATTTAAGAATAAAATAAGTCCAGAAGTTAAAATGACATATAATTTAATTGATAATTTAAATGCAAGATTAAGTGCAGAATTACCTGTAAGTTTTGAAAATAAGGAATATAAAGATGTTAAGTTCAATGTTAAGACAGGACTTGAATATAGATGGTAAAAAAAAGATATCTAAATTTTAGATATCTTTTTTATATAAATCTTATAGTAAATATTGAACTAAAAATAAAATGAAGTAATAGTATAAAATTATGTATAGGAATAAAGTTATCACTTAATCCTAAATTTGTAATTATAAGCAATATGTTAATTATAAGATAAATTATTGCATAAAAATTAAAATGTAAGATAGGAAAACTATTACCAACAAAATGTATTATTGCTGGAGCAATATTTGCTAAATTAGGATTAACCATAAATATAAGTATAGTTATTATCTCAAATAATAGTATAGGAACTATTAATACATCTAATACATTAAATGGATATTTTAATCTGAAAAATTTGCTTATACTTATATATATTTTAATATATGCAATTATTATAACAAGTAATATTAAAAAATTAAACATTTTGTTCCCCTTATTTTGATATAACAAAAGTATAGCATAAATTAAAAGGCTTTACAATAATAGATAGTTATTGTATACTATGATTGTTAAATAAACTACTGCAATGGAAGAAATTGCCTAGTTAAACGGAGGGAAACATGGAAAGAAAACCTATAATGAAAGTAATGGATGGAAATGAAGCCGCCGCTTATATTTCTTACGCCTTTACAGAAGTTGCAGCAATTTATCCAATAACTCCATCTACAAATATGGCAGAATACACAGATGAATGGGCTTCAAAGGGGAAAAAGAATATTTTTGGGACTATACCAAAGGTAATTGAAATGCAATCAGAAGCTGGAGCAGCAGGTGTAGTTCATGGATCATTGCAAACAGGTGCTTTAACAACAACCTTCACAGCATCTCAAGGACTATTATTAAAACTTCCCAATATGTATAAAATTTCAGGAGAACTTTTACCAGGAGTAATACATGTTGCAGCAAGATCAATTTCAACACATGCACTTTCAATTTTTGGAGATCATCAGGATATATACGCAGCAAGAACTACAGGTTGGGCAATGCTAGCCTCATCATCTGTACAAGAAGTTATGGATTTATCTGGAGTATCTCATTTATCCGCTATTAAATCAAGAGTGCCATTTTTGCATTTTTTTGATGGTTTTAGAACTTCACATGAAATACAAAAAATTGAAATAATTGAATATAACGAGTTAGAAAAATTAATAGATATGGAAGCTTTAAAGAAATTTAGAATGAAAGCTTTAACACCAGATGCACCAGTAACAAGAGGTACAGCACAAAATGATGATATATTTTTTCAGGCAAGAGAAGCACAAAATATTTTCTATAACAATTCAATAGATATAGTAAAAGAATATATGAAAGAGATCTCTAAAATTACTGGTAGAGAATATAAGCCTTATACATATTATGGTCATCCAGAAGCAAGGTCTGTAATTGTTGCGATGGGATCTGTATGTGAAACTATTAAGGAAACAACAGATTTTTTAAATTCACGTGGAGAAAAGGTTGGTATGATTAAGGTAAGCTTATATAGACCATTTTCTGCTATTGATTTTTTACAAGAAATACCTAAAAGCGTTAAAAAAATTGCAGTATTAGATAGAACTAAAGAACCTGGTTCTTATGGTGAACCTCTTTATTTAGATGTTAAATCAGTTCTTTATGGAAGAGAGAATGCACCAAAAGTAGTGGGTGGAAGATATGGACTGGCTTCTAAAAATGTAAATCCATCTCATATTATTTCTGTATTTAAAAATTTAGTATTAAAAGAACCCAAAGATCATTTTACAGTAGGAATAAAAGATGATGTTACATTTACATCTCTTCCTATATATGAAAATCCAGATTTATCAAAAGATAGTGATATTTCATGTCTTTTTTTTGGATTAGGATCAGATGGAACTGTAGGAGCTAATAAAAGTAGTGTAAAAATAATTGGAGATTTAACAGATAAATATGTGCAAGCATATTTTTCTTATGATTCTAAAAAAGCTGGAGGTATTACTAGATCACATTTAAGATTTAGCAATAGCCCTATAACTTCAACCTATTTAATTAGTAATCCTAGTTTTGTATCATGTTCTAATCAGACTTTTTTAAAAAAGTATGATGTACTTTCAGGATTAAGAAAAAAAGGTATTTTTTTATTAAATAGTATATATGAGGGAGAAAAGTTAATTGAAAGTTTACCTAAAAAGATAAAAAGAGAGCTTGCTTTGGCAGAAGCAAGATTTTTTGTAATTAACGCAAATAAAATAGCTTATGATTTAGGTATGATAAGTAAAACTAATACTATATTACAATCAGCTTTTTTTAAACTTATTGATATAATAGATTTTGATGTTGCAAAGGAAGAGTTAAAAAAACATATTCTTAAAAACTATGGATTAAAGGGAGAAGATATAGTTTCTAAGAATTTTAAAATGGTAGAACTAGCAGAAGAATATATTGTTGAGATAGAAGTAAAAGAAGAATGGGCAAGTTTAGTAGATGAAAATGAATATCTAACCTTAGATTATGGAAATAGTTTAGATAAAAATTCTTTTATGGCTAGAATTGCTGAACCTATGATAGCATTAAAAGGAGATGAATTACCAGTTTCTATATTTGATGGATATGAAGATGGTACTTTTGAAAATGGAGAAGCAAATTTTGAAAAAAGAGCTATAGCTAAATATATACCTGAATGGAGACCTGAACACTGTATACAATGTAATCAATGTTCTTATGTTTGTCCTCATGCAGCCATAAGACCTTTTTTAATTGATGAAAAAGAATTAGAAAATATACCAAATAGTATGGATTTATTAAATCCATTAGGAAAAGGACTTGAAAGATTAAGGTATAGAATACAGGTTTCACCTCTTGATTGTACAGGTTGCACGGCTTGTGCAGAAGTATGTCCTGCAAGAAATAAAGCCTTGGTAATGAGGCCTATAGAAGAACAACTTGAAAAAGGTGAAAAAGAAAATGCAGATTATTTATATAATCATGTTACATACAAAGATGAATACTTTAATAGAGAAACAGTTATAGGTTCACAATTTGCTAAACCATTATTTGAATTCTCAGGTGCTTGTGCAGGGTGTGGAGAAACACCATATATTAAACTTCTAACTCAGCTATATGGAGATAGAATGATGATAGCAAATTCTACGGGATGTTCATCTATTTATGGTGGTTATGCACCATCTACACCATATACAACTAATGATAAGGGTCAAGGGCCATCATGGGCTTCTTCTTTATTTGAGGATACAGCTGAATATGGTTATGGTATGTTGCAAGCTAGTGAAAAATTGAGGATTAGAGTAGTAGAATTAATAGATAATTTAAGTAAAAAAGAAGATATAGATAAGACTTTAAAAGAAATATTAGAAAAATATTTAGGTGTAGTAAATAATGCTTCTGAGATACAAAAGATTAAAGAAGAGTTATTAAGCATTTTAGAGGAGAATAAGGACAGGTATGAAGAAATAGAAAAAATTTTAGAACTTAAATATTATTTAAATCAGAGATCTATTTGGGTTATAGGTGGAGATGGTTGGGCTTATGATATAGGGTTTGGTGGACTTGATCATGTTTTAGGAACTGGAGATAATATTAAAGTATTAGTTCTTGATACAGAAGTTTATTCAAACACAGGTGGTCAATCATCATCTTCATCACCTATAGCATCTGTTGCTAAATTTACTAATAATGGTAAGAGAAGAAAGAAAAAAGATTTAGCCTCAGTCATGATGAGTTATGGAGATATATATGTAGCAAAAATTTCTATGGGTGCTAATCAAAATCAGACATTAAAGGCTTTAAAAGAAGCTCAAGAATATGACGGACCAGCTATAGTTATAGCGTATTCACCTTGTATTGCTCATGGTATTAAAGGAGGACTTGGAATAGCTAATGAACATGAAAAATTAGCAACAGAAGTAGGTTATTGGCCTCTTCTTAGATTTGATCCAAGGAGAACTAAAACAGGTAAGAATCCATTACAGCTTGATAGTAGAAAACCAAATTGGGATAAATACATGGATTTTTTAATGAGTGAAACAAGATTTACTTCACTTATGAAAACTAATCCAGAAATGGCAACAGAGTTATTTGAAAACAATATGAATAATTCTAAGGAAGTATGGAATTATTATCAAAGATTATCTAAAATGGATTATAAAGAGGAATAAATCCTTGGTAAAACCAAGGATTTTTTATTTACTTTCAGCAAAAATTAAGATATAATTAAAAAAAGGGGGATAGTAATGAAAAATAGGGGCATAACATTAATAGAGGTAATAATTTATATATCACTTATTTTATTTGCATTTTTTATATCATCAAAATCTTATCGTGCTATTTTAGAAAAACAAAAGCTTAAAAAGGAAATAATTGAAATTACAAGTTTATTTAGAAAAAATCAAAAGATATCAGAAATATATGGAAAACATATATCTATGTATTTTGATTTAGAAAATAAAGAAATATATTTTGGTAAAACTAGTTTAAAATTATCTGATGAATTTACATATTTAAGTAAAAATAAGTATAAAAATAATAATTTTGAAAGATATTTTACTGAATATGGTAATCTTAATAATGGATTTAATTTAATAATATTAAATAAATCGGGGAATATAATTGCTGAGTTATCATTTGATAGTAGTAATAGTATTTCACACCCTGTAATAACAGTAAAAGGAATAAATTTATGAAAAAGTATTTATATATTTTTGCTATTTTTATCCTTTTTATATTCTTTAATTTATATAAGTTTAATGTAGATAATATATCTTATGGACTAATTTATAGTTTAGATATTAAAGTAGTGGGTAAAAGTATGAATGTTATTAAGATTAATAATAAGTATACTAATAAAAGTATGATTTTAAGAAATAATGAAGGATTAAAATATGGTAGATATACTATCTCATATGTTTGGGATAATAAGAAAAGTGGGAGGATGTTAGATGTAAAACCTAGTTATTTTAATACTTATAGGCAATATATCTTAGATGTTATAGATAAATCTTATGAAGATTTTGAAACTCGTGCTATAAGTAGGGCAATAATACTTGGTGATAAAGGTGATATTGATAGAGACGTATTAAAAATATTTAATTACTTAGGTATCATACATTTAATTGCTATTTCTGGCTTACATATTCATCTTATATCATCTATTTTTAAAAATAAGTACATATCCTTTACTTTTGTTAGTATTTATTCTGTATTAATTGGATTTTCAGCATCTATAAAAAGAGTTTATTTAATGAAATTACTAGGTTTTTTTGGCTTAAGCAAAAGTGATGCATATATAGTAAGTATAGTTATACTGTTATTAAATAACATATATAATATTTTTGATTCAGGTTTTGTTTATACTTTTTCATCAGTATTTGTACTCATATACATACTGCCTTTAATTAAGAATAATAATCTTAGTCTTATTTATCTAAATCTATGTATTCAAATAGCTATTATGCCTTTTTCTTATTATTTTTCTAATATTATTCCATTATTTTCCTTTTTAGTAAATATATTAATGATACCAGTATTTACTTTGCTTATAGAAATGATATTTATGAACTTTATTTTAAATGTTTTTGGTATTTCAATTTTTTCAATATTAGTAGATAAGTATTATAATCTAGTTATGGAATTAATATATGTTTTATCAAACTTTAAATATATAAGTATAGAATTAGAATATTTTAATTTATATATTTTCATTCTTTTACTTATTTTCAGTATATATATATTGTTAAATATATACAAAGAAGACTAAAAAAAAACATTTGGTATTTGTTAGATAAATAAAGGGAAAACCTATATTAATACTGAATTTGTAAGCTTGAAGAAGGTAGGCAAAAGTGATATAATTATTCTAAAGCTTTGGAGGTGGTAAAATATGAAAATAGAGTATATTAAACCTCAGAATAATAAAAAAGAAAGTATATATATATTAATAACAATAATGTTTTTATTAATAATATCAGTGTTATTAATAACATTTACAAAAAGTAGTTATGAAGATAAAGTTTTATCAGAAAAGAAAATAAGTAGCTTTGAGAGTTTTAGTTCAGAAGAAAATGGTATATATTCAGATTTATATAACTTTAGCACAAATTTAGAATTTTTTGCTAAAGATAGTGGATATCCAAGTATAGAAAATCTTGAAAATGAATATATTTATCCTTTTGTTAAAGATGATTTATGGGAAAAAAGAGGAAAGCTTAAATGGAGTTTAATTATTAAAGAAAAGCATCATTATTATTTAGGTATAAGTAAGGATGAAAGTATAGGAAATTTCCTAGTAGATTCATTTGTTGAAGGAAATGATGTTAAAAATATTATTAAATATTATAAGGGTGAAATAAGGGAAAAAGATATTTTAAAAATTTCTAATATGTTTTATGAAGTAAAGCCTTTAACTGGTGAAGATATATAAAGGGGATAAAATGCAAAAAGGTGTAGAATTAGTTTTAAAAGATGTCTCACTTAATTTGGGAGGAAATCAGATACTTAAAAATATTAATATAGATATTAAAAGTGGAGAAATTCATTGCCTTATAGGTCCAAATGGTGGTGGAAAATCAAGTCTAATAAAGTGTATGTTATCTTTAGTTCCTTTTGAGGGAGAAATAAAGATGATGTATGATGATGAAAAGATTATAGGTTATGTTCCACAAAATTTAGACTTTGATAAAACTCTTCCTATCACTGTAGAAGATTTTTTAACTATGATTTTTCAAGATAGACCTGTATTTTTAGGTGTTAGTGAAAAAACTAGATTAATAGTAGAAGAATTATTAAAGAAAATAGATATGTATCATAAAAAAGATAGAATGTTAGGTTCTCTATCAGGTGGAGAACTTCAAAGAGTGCTTCTTGCACAGGCTTTGCATCCACAACCTAATTTATTGATCTTAGATGAACCATTTTCAGGAATAGATGCAGTTTGTGAGAGTTATTTTATAGAAATGATACAAAAACTTAAAGAAAAAGGCACAACTATAATCTGGATACATCATAATTTAAAACAGGTAATGGAAATTGCTGATAAAGTAACTTGTATTAAGGGAACAGTAATATTTAATGGAGTTCCTAAGGAAGAAATAGTAGAAGAAAGAATATTTGATATTTTTTCATAGGGGAGATAGAATGGAAGTTTTGAGAAACTTTTTAGCAGAACTTGCTAATAGTGGTATATTACCTGAGTTCTTTGCATATGGCTTTGTTGTTAATTCTTTAATTGCAGCTATATTAATAGGGCCTATGCTTGGAGGTATAGGAACTATGGTGGTAATTAAGAAAATGGCTTTTTTTTCAGAATCTATAGGTCATGCTGCTATTGCAGGTATTTCTATAGGTATACTATTAGGAGAACCGTATAATTCACCATATATCATGCTATTTAGTTATTGTATAATATTTGGGCTTATAATTAACTACACAAGGAATAGAACTAAGATGGGGACAGATACACTTATAGGAATATTTTTATCAATATCGATAGCATTAGGAGCAATTTTACTTATATACATATCAGGTAAAGTTAATTCACATATGTTAGAAACTGTATTTTTTGGTTCTATACTTACAGTATCAGATTTTGATTTGACAGTGCTTTTATTCACAAATATTACATTAATTATTTTAATAATGTTATGGTATAACAAAATGTTACTTTCAAGCTTTAATAAGAATATATCTATAGTAAAAAATGTAAATGTAGTATTTTTAGAATATGTGTTTATACTAATAATAACTATTATTACGGTAGCGTCTGTTAAAATAATTGGAGCAGCTTTAGTTGAAGCCCTCCTTATAATCCCAGCAGCTGCAGCAAAGAATCTATCTAAATCTATTAAACAATTCATATTACAAAGTATAGTTTTTTCAACTATTAGTTGTCTTTTAGGAATCATAGTGCCATTACTATTATCGCTATCATTACCTTCAGGACCAGCAATAATATTAGTTGCTTCAACAATATTTTTTGTGACTATGATTATAAAAAATGTGATGAAAAAATATAAAGAAGGAGTAATGTAATGAAAAAAATATTATTTATACTACTTATAACCTTAAGTGTTTTTAGTAATGGATCTGTGAGTAAAAAGATAATAACATCTAATCAAGTTTCATATACTTTAGCAAGTAATATAGTTAAGGGAACAGATATTAAAGTAATTTCTGCAGTAGATTCATATACAGATATGTTTAAGCAAAAAAATACTTTTAAGAATTTATCAAATAAATTTGAAATGTTTTCAGATGCAGGAGTAGTAGTAACTTTTTCTAAAATTTTAGATGATGATTTTCTATATGAACAGGCTAGAAGATATAACATAGGGGTAATAGAAATAGATTTAGGATATAGTTATAGGGATAATAATTCATTGGTTTTAAGTAAGAAATTTAATGAAGATGGTAAAAGAAATAATAATTCTTGGTTAGATTTTAGTAATATATACAAGATGATAGATATATTATCAAGTGATCTAGTAGATATTTATCCAGAATATAAAGAAGTGATAGTTACAAATTCAGAAAAATTAAAATTAGACTTTTTAGAAATATTTAATGATTTTACTGAAAAGATATATAGTAGTAATTTAGATGCGGGAGTAATATATATGGGAGATTCAGAAATGGATTTCTTATTTGATAGCTTAGAACTTTATCATCAAAATATACCATATAATTCAAGCATAGATTTAATTAAAAGAACAATTAAAGAAACAGGTATTAATAAGATAGTATCTAGTAAGACTTTAAGTAAGGCTACGAGAGATAGATTAAAAAAAGAGGGAATAAAATTTACTAAATTAGATTTAGGAAATATACCTTTAGATGAGAATGAAGATGAAATTATGGATGTTAATGGATACTTAGAAATTTTGAAAATGAATTTAGATAAATTAAAAGATCTATTAATTAAATAGGAGGAAAAATGAAAAAAATATTATTAGGATTATTTGTTATGTTTTCTTTTGTAACATTTTCACACGTTGTAACGGTAAATGTTTTAGAAGGAGCAGAAAAAGGAGAGATTTTAATTAGGGCTATAGATGATAGTGGAAATAGGGAAGCTAATGAAGAAATATATGTATTAAGTGATTTAGCATATGATGGAGATTTAGAAGTATTTGAAAAAGCAGGGTCTGAAGATTTTTATGGAAAATTAATTCTTTTTAAAGGTAAATTAGATAATATGGGGGAATTAGTTTTACCAAAACCTGGTGTTAAAAGATATATAATATTAATAGCTGGTGGTGGAGATCACGACTTTGTTGGAAAAGGATTAGCTCTAAATTCTGAAGATGAACAAAATTGGGAAAAAGTTTTGAAAAAACATGATAAAATATTAGGTGAATATTTAAAGATTTACAAAACTAGAAAATTTTAATATATATTGCACTCTATCCATTTAATACAAGGTAAAGAGTGCATTTTTTTATTGTTGACAAAAATGCAGGGGGGGGGGTATAATTAATAAAAATATAGATAGGAGAGTAATTGATGAGAAAATTATTGCTGTCAATAATATTATTTATTGGATTAATTTCATTTCCAGCTAAAATAAGTAAGTTGAAGTCTAAAAATATTAAAAAATCTAATGTTTCAATTGAATTAAAAATAGCAGAACCAATGCATAGTGTTAATGATTTTGATAAATTTAAAATAACAGGACCGAGGTATAGAATAGAGGCCAATTTAGGATATTATAGACTAGGTAGTAACTCTCTTAGAGGAGTTTATAGACAAGAAAATAAAAAACATGATGGATATTTTGGTATTTCATTTTTAGTTGAATATAAGGCTAAGATAGGAGAATTTTTTGATATAACTTTTGGACCTAAAATTATATTTCAAAATGATTTTGAACCGATATATTATAGAAATTCTCAGATAATACTATATATGTTAAATTCTCTTAATTTAGGTGCTGAAATAGGTTTTGATTACAGATTAAAAGAAAATTTAACGATATATAATAGTATAGAAGCTTTTATTGGATTAAAAAAATTAAATGTTATTGATTTTAAGTCTAATACTAACTATAGTAAGTATTTTAAAATACAAGAAAATCTAGGAATTAAAATTGCATATGGGGTTAAAATAAAGGATAAATATAATGTTGCACTTTATACATCATGGGGTAAAGGAGCTATTGGAATAGAAGCAGGATATACATTTTAGTATAAAAAATTTAACTTTATATCAGAGACAAATAATATGTAAATGTCTCTGGTTTTTTAGTTCTTTACAAATGCCATAAATAGTAGTATAATTAAGCATAAGTATAAATAATATTATGGAGGTAAACATGAGTATCTGGAAAAGTCTATTCGGTAGCGATGACTTAGAAGAATATGCAAATGATCAGGAAGTATTAGATACAGAAAATGAAACTAGTGGAATCACGTTGTTTAAAAAAGAAAATAAAAAAATAAAAAAAGAGGAAACAAATATGAAATTTATAGCGATTAAACCTAGAAATATGAATGAAGTTTCAAAGTTTGTTAATATAGTAAAAAATAAATTTATTGTTGCTTTTAATATAGAAACTTTAAGTAGAGAAGAAGGTCAAAGAATGCTAGATATATTAAGTGGAGCTACACATGCTATGTCTGGAAAAACAGTTTTTGTTTCTGAAAAAGTATTTATTTCAATTCCAGAAGGATTAGAAGTAGATAATTTAATTGAGAATGGAGAAGAAATAGAATAAATGTTTATAGATGAAAGTATAATAACGATAAAATCTGGTAAGGGTGGAGATGGTGCCGCTACTTTTCGTCGTGAAAAATTTGTTCAATTTGGTGGACCTGACGGTGGAGATGGTGGAAAAGGTGGAGATGTAATATTTATTGCTGATCCAAATATTAATACCTTAGTAGATTTTAAAACAGTTAAAATGTTTGAAGCTGAAGATGGAATAAAAGGTTCAGGAGCTAGATGTAAGGGTGCTTCTGGTAAAAATTGTATTATTAAAGTTCCTGTTGGAACTATGATAAGAGATTATGAAACAGATAAATTATTGGTAGATTTAGACATTCCAAATGAAGAGGTTGTACTATTAAAAGGTGGGGATGGAGGACGTGGAAACATCCATTTTAAATCATCAATAAGAAAAGCTCCTAAAATAGCTGAATCTGGTAGAGAAGGAATGGAACTTAAAGTTAAGCTGGAATTAAAACTTTTAGCTGATGTTGCTCTTGTTGGATATCCAAGTGTAGGTAAATCAAGCTTTATAAACAAAGTATCAGCTGCAAATTCAAAGGTTGCAGAATATCATTTTACTACCTTAAAGCCAAAACTTGGTGTTGTAAGAATGAGTGATGAAGAAAGCTTTGTTATAGCTGATATACCAGGATTAATTGAAGGGGCCCATGAAGGTGTTGGATTAGGGGATAGATTTTTAAAACATATACAAAGATGTAAGACTATAATTCATATTGTTGATTTTTCTGGTATGGAAGGTAGAGAACCTATAGAAGATTTTGAAAAGATTAATAATGAATTATTTAAGTTTTCAGAAAGACTTTCTAAAAAAGAACAAATAGTTTTTGCAAATAAGATAGATATGGTTTTTGATGATAGAGAAGATAAAATAAAAGAATTTAAGAATGAATTAATTAAACGTGGTATTAAAGAAGAAAATATAGTTTTTGGTTCAATTATTACAGGGGAAAATTTAAAAGAATTACTTGCTCGTGTTTGGAATTTAGTTAAAACAACTGAACGTGAAATAATAGAAGAGGAACCAGATTTATCTTCAATATTACCAGATTTAATTAAGAAACAAGAAGATTGGGTAGTTGAAAAACTAGATGAAGAGGTTTATGAACTTAAAGGTCAAATTGTTGATAATGTATTAAGAAAATATGTATTATTGGGAGAAGAGGGTATAATACAATTTTTACAAATTATGAGAAAATTAGGTATGGAAAAAGTTCTTGAAAAGCATGGTGTTTTAGAAGGAGATACTATTATTATAGCGGGGTATGAATTTACTTATGTGCAATAATGCTATTGTAATTGCAGGGCCTACTGGTGTAGGTAAAACACGTCTTTCTATTATGCTTGCAAAAAAAATAGGTGCAGAAATTATATCAGCTGATTCCATGCAAATTTATAAAGAAATGGATATAGGTACGGCTAAAATTACAGAAGATGAAAAAGAGGGAATTATACATCATATGTTAGATATTATAAATCCTGATGAAGAATATTCTGTAGGTGAATATGAAAAGGCAGTAAATAAGATATTAAATGAAGGTAAGAAAAACTATATTTTAGTAGGGGGAACAGGACTATATTTAAAATCAGTAACTGAAGGGTTTTCTAAGTTACCTGAAAAAGAAGAAAATTTAAGAAAAGAATTAGAAGAAAAAAGCTTGCAAGATCTATTATTAATCTTAAAAGAACTTGACATAGAAATGTATAGTAAAATAGATAAGGATAATAAAACGAGACTTGTTAGAGCAGTTGAAGTTTGTATGCTTACAGGGGAAAAAGTAAGTGAGATTACAAGTAATAACGTAAAAGGTAATGATTATGATTTTTTGAAAGTTTTTTTAACGAGAAATAGACAAGAACTATATGATATTATTGATAAAAGAATTGATATTATGTTACAAAAAGGTTTGCTTGATGAAGCTAAAAAAATATATGAAAAATATCCAAATAGTAAAGCTATAGGGTATAAGGAACTTTTTTTATACTTTTCTGGGGAAATGACTTTAGAAGATAGTATATCTTTATTAAAACAAAAGAGTAGAAATTATGCAAAAAGACAATTAACTTGGTTTAAAAAAGATAAAAGTTTTATAACATATAATTTAAGTGAGATTAGTATAGAAGAAGTATTATTAGATATATTAAAAAAAATAAAGAGGTATGATTAAATGAGAATAGTTGATTTTTTAACTAAAGATAGAATAGTTTTTGGATTAAATTCTGAAAAAAAAGAAGATATAATAAAAGAAATGGCACAGTTATTTTTAAAATCTGATGATGTTGTTAAAGAAGGAATGTTTGATATTTTTATTGAGGATTTAATTGAAAGAGAAAATTTAACTTCTACTGGTATGCAAGATGGTATTGCAATCCCACATGCAAAATCTCCAGCTATAAATAAATTATCACTAGCAGTTGCTATTGTTCCTGAGGGAAAATATTTTGATTCTTTTGATGAGGAAACATCTAAAGTATTTTTCATGATAGCTGCACCTGAGGATACAAAAAAGGAACATTTAGATTTATTGCAAAAAATTTCAAAACTTTCATATGAAGAAGAAATTTTAGAAAGTTTAATATTAGCAAAAGATAGTATAGAAGTAATTAAATTATTGGGTATTATATAGAGAATAAAGTTTAAAAAACTTGAGGGCATCAAGTTTTTTTATTATAAGGAGGAAATATGCAAAAACCTATAATCATAGGAATATCAGGTGGAACAGGAAGTGGGAAAACATCAGTTGCAAATGCAGTTTTAGAAGATCTTATGAAAAATGGTAATGATGTTGTTTTATTAGAACAAGACTCATATTATAAGAAAAATGATCATTTATCTTTCTCGGAAAGAGTTAAATTAAATTATGATCATCCTAATTCTATAGATTTTGATTTATTAGAAAAACATATATTAATGCTTAGTAAACATGAAAGTATAGATAAACCTATATATAATTTTTCAGAACATAATAGAACTAAAGAAACAGAAAGAATAGAACCTAAATCTATAATCATAGTAGAGGGTATATTAATTTTAGCCATAGAAAAAATTAGAAATATTTTAGATATGAAAATTTTTGTTGATACTGATGATGATATTAGATTATTAAGAAGAATGGAAAGGGATATACAAGAAAGAGGTAGAAGTTTTGATAATATAAAAGAACAATATATTAATACAGTTAAACCTATGCATCTTGAATTTGTAGAACCTTCAAAAAGATATGCAGATGTAATTATTCCTCGTGGTAAGGATAATGAGGTTGGTATTAAGATGGTATCGAGTAGATTAAAATATTTAATAAGACGTAGTGGTAATAAAGAATATTAAAAGTAGTAAAAAAAGTTTTTCATAATAAAAAACAGTATTTATACTATTTTTAATTTAAAATATCTGAAATGGTTAAAAAAGCTTATACTAATTTTTAAAAAAATAAAAGCAAACTAAAAAAAACACATTATAATATTGGAAAGGGGGAATAATGAAAAGATTAAATGATACAGAATATGAAATTTTGGAACTAATATCTAAAAATCATTGTGTAACAAGAATGGATTTATCCCTTGAATTAAGTGTATCACCTGCAGCTATTTCTAAAACAATGAAAAAATTAATTGAAGAAAATATAGTTTTAGAAGATGATACTTTATCATCTAAAGGTGGAAGACCTAGAAAAATTTTAAAAATTAATCCAGAATATAAAAAGATTATTGGTATAAATTTTGGTTCAGGATTTATGGATATTTCTGTAAGTAAAATAGATGGAAGTATAATTGAAACTAGAAGAAAAAAATTTCAATTTAAGGCATCTACGAAACTTATAACACTATTAACAGATGAACTTGATTTTTTACTTGAAAAATATAGCAAAAATGATATTTCAGGTATAGGACTTGCTGTAAATGGTATAGTAAATACGAAAGACGGTTCTTCAATTTTTTCTCCACATCTTAAATGGAATAATTTAAAATTGAAAGAATATTTAGAAAACAAGTTTAATTTACCTGTAATAGTTGACAATGATGTTAGATCTATGTTAAAGGCAGAAATATATAGAGCTAGAAATCTTTCAAATGTTATGTACATATATATTAAAGATGGGATAGGTTCATCAATAATGATAAATGATAAAATATTTGAAGGTGTTAATTTCTGCACAGGAGAAATAGGACATTTTGTTGTAAATCCAACATCTAATATTAGATGTCAATGTGGAAAATTTGGCTGTCTTGAAACAGAATACTCTTCAAAAATGATAAGAAATAAAGTTATTTGGGAATTTGAAAGACAAGGTATAGAACTTGAAAATGAGTATATTACATACAAAGAAATATTTGAAAAAGCTTCAAATGGAGAAGAACCATATAAGGATATAGTAAAAGAAGCTAGTATTAAAATTGGTAATACAGTAGGAAATCTTTTAAATGTTTTAGATATAGGGAATATAATTGTGGCAGGAGATATTTTACATGCTAAAAATGTATTTTTAAAGAATTTTGAAAAAGGAATAGATTTAATGAAAACACATAGTTTTGAAAGCATGGTTAATATTTATACAACAGAATTTAATGATGATGTTGAAAAGTACGGTTCTATTTTCCTAGTAGTTATGAACTTATTTTCAGGGCAAAAAATATTTAAACTTTAAGCTATAAAAATAGTTATTAATAAAAATTTATTTAGAGGTGAGAAAAATGAAAAGATTACTTACAATGATGCTAGTACTATTAACTTTTGTACTTTCTTGTGGTAGTAAAAAGGCTGAGTCAACTGACGGAGCTAAAAAAGTTACTTTAGGAGTTACTTATTACAAATTTGATGATAACTTCTTAGCAGGTATGAGAAATGATATGATAGCAATAGCTAAAGAAAAATACCCTAATATTGAATTATTAAACAATGATTCACAAAATTCACAATCTATTTTAAATGACCAAATAGATGTATTGATAAATAAAGGTGTTGATGTTTTAGTAATAAACTTAGTTGATCCAACTGCTGGACAACAAGTAATAAACAAAGCTAAAGCTGCAAATATACCAATAGTATTATTTAATAAAGATCCTGGAGTAGAAGCATTAAATTCTTATGATAAAGCTTGGTATGTGGGAACTACACCTAAAGATTCTGGAATTTTACAAGGACAAGTTATTGAAAAAGCTTGGCTTGCTAATCCAGCATATGATTTAAATGGTGATGGAGTAATTCAATATGTTATGTTATTTGGAGAACCAGGACAACCTGATGCAGAAGCAAGAACTAAATATTCTATAGAATATTTAAATGGAAAAGGAATAAAAACCGAAGAATTACATAAAGATATAGCTAACTGGGATGCAGCTCAGGCTAAAGATAAAATGGATGCTTGGTTATCAGGACCAAATGCAAATAAAATTGAAGTTGTTATAGCAAATAATGATGGAATGGCTTTAGGAGCAGTTGAATCAGTAAAAGCATTTAAGAAAAAATTACCAGTATTTGGGGTTGACGCGATTCAAGAAGCATTAACATTAATAGAAAAAGGAGAAATGGTTGGAACAGTACTTCAAGATGCAACAGGGCAAGCAAGAGCTATATTAGAACTTGCAAATAATATTGCAAATGGTAAAGAACCAACTGAAGGAACTGAATGGAAATTAGTGGATAAAGCAGTTAGAGTACCTTATGTTGGTGTTGATAAAGATAACTATAAAGAATATCAAAAATAAATAGTTAGATAAAAAGCCACTTAAAAAGTGGCTTTTTTTAAAGAGGGAGAAAATAAATGACAGATAACACATTTGAATATGTTTTGGAAATGAATAATATCTCAAAAGAATTTTCAGGGGTCAAAGCATTAGATGGTGTAAATTTAAGAATAAGGCCAAATACTGTACATGCTTTAATGGGAGAAAATGGTGCAGGAAAATCAACTCTAATGAAATGCCTATTTGGGATATATAAAAAGGATACGGGGACTATAAAATTAGAGGGAAAGGTTGTTAATTTTTTAAATTCAAAAAATGCTTTGGAACACGGAGTTTCAATGGTTCATCAAGAATTAAATCAAGTTTTACAAAGAAATGTTATGGATAATATATGGCTTGGTAGATACCCAGTTAAATACGGTATGGTTGATGAGAAAAAAATGTATGAAGATACATTAGAAATATTTAAAAACTTAGATATTAATATAGATCCTAGGGCTAAAGTTAGAACTTTAAGTGTTTCACAAATGCAGATGTTAGAAATAGCAAAGGCAGTTTCATATAATTCTAAAGTTTTAATTTTGGATGAACCAACTTCTTCATTAACTGAAAATGAAGTACATCATCTTTTCCGTATAATAAAGAAATTGCAAGGTAATGGAATAGGAGTAGTATATATTTCACATAAAATGGAAGAAATTAAGGAAATATGTGATGAAATAACTATACTAAGAGATGGACAATGGATTACAACTGAAAGTGTTAAGGAATTAACTACAGATCAAATTATTAATTTAATGGTAGGAAGAGATTTAAGTCATAGATTTCCAGTTAAAACAAGTAAACCTAAGGATGTAATTATGTCTGTTGAAGGTTTAACTAATAAGGATTTAAGAGATGTAAGTTTTGATTTACATAAAGGAGAAATATTAGGAATAGCAGGTCTTGTTGGATCTAAGAGAACAGAAGTTGTTGAAACAATATTTGGATTACGTGGAAATTATTTAGGGGATATAAAAATACATGATAAGGTAATTAAAATTACTTCATCAAAGGAAGCAAGAGAAAATGGACTTGCTTTAATAACTGAGGAAAGACGTGCAACTGGAATATTTTCAATGTTAGATATTAGATTTAATTCTATAATATCTAATGTTAAAAATTATACTAAGTTTGGATTGATAAATAATAATAAAGTTGAAAAAGATACTAGTTGGGTAATTGATTCTATGAAGGTTAAAACACCTTCTCAATTTCAAAGTATAGGTAATTTATCTGGTGGTAACCAACAAAAGGTAATCATAGGAAGATGGTTATTAACTAATCCTGAAATACTTATGATGGATGAACCTACAAGAGGAATTGATGTTGGAGCTAAATTTGAAATATATCAATTAATGATAGAACTTGCTAAAAAAGATAAGGGTATAATAATGATATCATCAGAAATGCCAGAATTATTAGGGATAACAGATAGAATAGTTGTTATGAGTAATGGACGTGTTGCTGGAATAGTAAATACTAAAGAAACAACACAAGAAGAAATTTTAAAACTTACAGCTATGTATTTATAGGAGGAGTAAAAAAGTGAATAATGAAAAAATTAAACAATTAAAAGATAAGGTAATAGGTAATTTAATAAATAGTGGAATATACATGGTATTATTATTATTATTTATTCTAATAGTTATTAAAGATCCAACTTTTTTAAGATTTAGGAATATTGTAAATATTTTGACTCAAAGTTCAGTTAAAATAATAATTGCTTTAGGGGTTGCAGGAATAATAGTTACACAAGGAACTGACCTTTCAGCTGGTAGACAAATAGGGATAGCAGGACTTGTAACTGCATCACTTTTACAATCAGTAACTAATCCAAATAAGGTATATAAGTTTATGGAGAATCATTCAGGAATTAAGAGTGTAATTTCATATATAGCAAGATTATTAGGATTTGCAGATGAACCAGCATTTACTACTATATTTGTAACTTTAATTTTAGTTATTCTTATTGGTTCATTTATAGGTCTTATAAACGGTATTTTGGTTTCTAAATTTAATATAGTACCATTTGTTGCAACTATGGGTATGATGATTATAGCTTATGGAGCAAATTCACTATACTTTGATTATACTGGATCAACACCAGTTGCTGGATTTAGTAATACTTATTCAAGTATAGTAGGAAATATTGAAATTGGAACTTTCTATTTACCTAAATTAATAATTTATGCTTCAATTTCAGTAATTGTGATGTGGATAGTATGGAATAAAACAGTATTTGGGAAAAATCTTTTTGCAGTAGGTGGAAATTCAGAAGCTGCTAAAGTATCAGGAGTAAATGTTACTAAAACATTAATATTTGTTTATATAATATCTGGAATAATGTATGCAATAGGTGGATTTTTAGAAGCAGCTCGTATAGGATCTGCATCAAATAACTTAGGTAACCTTTATGAATTAGATGCAATTGCTGCCTGTGTTGTAGGGGGAGTATCTTTCTCAGGTGGAGTTGGAAAAATTTCTGGTGTAGTAGCAGGGGTTATAATCTTTACAATGATTAATTATGGATTAACATATATAGGAGTAAATCCTTATTGGCAATACATTATTAAAGGATTAATAATAATAATTGCAGTAGGAATAGATATGTTGAAATATAAAAAGAAGAATTAATATTTGTGGAGGATACTTATGTTAAAAGTCATAGAATACAGATTTAATGAACTATTTGGTAGAAAATATGAAAATAGATATTTTGCTCCAGGTAGAGTAAATTTAATTGGAGAACATACAGACTATAACGGAGGGAATGTATTTCCTTGTGCTATAGATAGGGGAACTATAGCTTTAGTAGCTAAAAGAGAAGATAGAAAATGTAGATTTTATTCTGAGAATTTCAAAGAAAAGGGTATAATAGAATTTAATATAGATAAATTAGTTAATGATGTAGAACATAGTTGGGTAAATTATCCTAAAGGTATGTTTAACGCCTTTATAGATAAAGGATTTGATATTAATCATGGATTTGATGTATTAATTTATGGAGATATACCTAATGGAGCTGGTCTTTCTTCTTCGGCTTCAGTTGAGATGGTTATAGGAATAATGTTAAAAAATGAATTTAAATTTGATATTGATATGATAGAAGTAGTTAAATTAGGTAAATTAACAGAAAATGAATTTATAGGTGTAAATTCAGGTATTATGGATCAATTTGCAGTAGCAATGGGTAAAAAAGATAAAGCTATTTTACTTGATTGTAATACTTTAATTTATGAATATGTTCCTGTAATTCTTGAAGATGAATATATAATAATATCAAATACTAATAAAAGACGTGGACTTGCTGATTCAAAATATAATGAAAGACGTGCAGAGTGTGAAAAAGCTTTAGAAGAGTTGCAAACTAAATTAAATATTAAAGCCTTAGGAGAATTATCTATAGATGAATTTGAAGAAAATAAGGGTTTAATTAAATGTGAAATAAGACAAAAAAGAGCAAAACATGCAGTATATGAAAATCAAAGAACATTAATGGCAAAAGATGCACTTACAAAAGGAGATCTATTAACTTTTGGTAAATTAATGAATGAATCACATATTTCTTTAAGAGATGACTATGAAGTTACAGGATTTGAACTTGATTCATTAGTTGAGGCAGCTTGGGAAGAAGAAGGGGTTGTAGGTTCAAGGATGACAGGTGCTGGTTTTGGTGGTTGTACAGTAAGTGTAGTAAAAAAAGTTAATGTTGATAAATTTATAGAAAATGTGGGTAGAAAATATTTAGAAAAAACAGGACTTAAAGCAGAGTTTTATATAGCAAATGTAAGTGAAGGGGCTCAGGTGTTATGATAATTTATTCTAAGAATATATTAGGTAAACTTGGAGATGAGGAAGTAACTGAACATATACTTAAAAATTCTAAAGGATTTGAAGTACATATATTAAACCTTGGAGGAATAATTACTAAGATACTAGTAGAAGATAAGGATGGAGTATTTAGAAATGTAGTTTTGGGATATGATTTTTTTGAGAAGTATTTAAATGATTCTAGTTATGCTGGAGCTATAATTGGACCAACATCAGGTAGAATAGAAAATGGTAAATATAGTATTGACGGTGTAGAATATGTATTAGGAATAAATAGTGGAGAACATTCAAATCATGGAGGTACTAGTTCTTTAACATCAAAAATATTTGAGGTAAAACCTTTAACTTTTAATGAATATAAGGGTATAGAACTTAAATATTCTTGGAAACATCTTGATGGCAATCATCACGGGAATATGATATTCTATATTAGATATATGATAAATGAAAAATCAGAACTATTAGTTGAATTACATGCTGAAAGTGATAGAAATTCATATATTAATCTAACTAATCACTCATACTTTAATCTTTCAGGAGATTTAAGAATTAATGGAGATGAACAATTATTAAAAATAAATGCAAATGAATTTTGCCCAGTTAAAGAAAATATGATACCGACTGGAGAAAAATTAAAAGTTGATAATACTTGTTTTGATTTAAGAGAATATGTAAAAATCAAAGATGGAATTAATATGTCACATTCACAATTTGAAATAACTCGTGCATATGATCATGCTTTTGTACTGGATAAAAGTAAAGAATTAGCTCTTTCTCTTTATTCTGAATATTCAGGTATAAAATTAAATATTGAAACTAGTCAGAATTGTATGGTAATATATACAGGTAATTTCTTAGATGAAGCTAAGGCTTTTGGAAATTTAAAAGAGAATACAAGATATTTAGGAGTTGCATTAGAGGCTCAAAATTATCAAAATGGAATTAATATTGAAAATTTTGATTCTAAATTAACAAAACCAACTATTCCATATTTTGAAAAAATTAGATATATATTTGAAACTGTAAAATAGATAAAATATTCATTTAAAAACAGAGAAAATTTATTTTTCTCTTGTTTTTTATACCAAGGAGGACATTTTAATGAAAAATATATTAGTTATAGGTGGAGCAGGATATATTGGTTCGCATACAGTGAAATTACTTAAACAAGATGGATATAATGTGATAATTTATGATAATTTATCTAAAGGACATAAAGAAGTTGCAGATATTTTGGATGTTAAATTAATTATTGGAGATTTAGGGGATAGAGTTAAATTAAAAGAAGTTTTTGAAACTGAAAAAATTGATGTAGTTATGCATTTTGCTGCATTTATTGAAGTAGGAGAATCAGTTACTGATCCGGGGAAATATTATGAAAATAATGTAGGTAAAGTAATAAATCTTTTAAATCAAATGGTAGAATCTAATGTTAAAAATTTTGTATTTAGTTCAACAGCAGCTACATTTGGAGAGCCACAAGCTGAGAAAATAAGTGAAACACATCCACAAAATCCTATAAATCCTTATGGAAGTTCTAAAAGAATGGTAGAAATTATTCTTAAAGATTTTGATAAAGCATATGGATTAAAATCAGTGATTTTAAGATACTTTAATGCTGCTGGAGCAGATATGGATGGTTTAATTGGAGAATCACATTCACCAGAAACTCATTTAATACCTGTAGTTTTAGAAGCAGCTATAGGTAAGAGGGAGCGTATTAAAATATTTGGTGTAGATTATGAAACAGAAGATGGAACTTGTATAAGGGATTATATTCATGTATACGATTTAGCTAAGGCACATATAATGGGAATGAAAAAAATGTTTGCTGAAAATGTTTCTTTAGAGTATAATTTAGGAAATGGAAAAGGTTTTTCAGTAAGATCTATAATAGATACGGTAAAAAAAGTCACAAAAAAAGAATTTGAAATAGTTGAAGCAAATAGACGTCCAGGAGATCCAGCTTTATTAATTGCAGATCCAACTAAATTGATGACAGAATTAAAATGGGTTTCTGAGTATAGTTTAGATGATATTATCAGTTCTGCATGGCTTTGGGAACAAAATAGAAAGTATTAGGAGTAGATATGAATATATATAAAGAAATTGAAAAAATTATTCTTTTTGGTCTTACAAATGAAATGATAGAGCCAATAGATGAGATTTTAGTAAGAAATAAGGTGCTAGAAGTATTAGATATTGAGGATTATCCTGAATTTAGTTTAGAAGAAAGAAAAAAGTTTCTAAAGGAAATAGAAAAAGTAAAATATCCAACAGAAATACTGGATAATATTACTAAATGGGCTGGAGAAAACGGAAGATTAAAGGAGGACATTTTAATTTTTCATGATTTATTAAATTCTAAAATTATGGGACAAATAATGCCAAGATCATCTGTTATTACAAAGGAATTTTGGAATAGATATAAGGAAGATAAAAATTATGCTACAGAATATTTTTACAATCTATCTAAAAAGAGTAACTATATTAGAACAGATAGAATTTCAAAGAATGTAAGCTATACATTTGATAGTAAATATGGACCTTTAGAAATTACAATTAATTTATCTAAGCCTGAAAAGGATCCAAAAGAAATAGCACTAGCAAGAGATATGCCTCTGTCTTCATATCCTAAATCTTTATTATGTAAAGAAAATGAGGGATATATGGGAAGAATTAATCACCCAGGAAGACATAATCATAGAATATTAAAATTAAATCTAACTAATGAAGATTATTTTTTTCAATACTCACCGTATATATATTACAATGAACATTCTATAGTATTTTCAGGTGAGATAAGACCTATGAAAATAGATAGATCTACATTTGAAAGGCTTATAGAATTTGTTGAAATATTTCCACATTATTTCATAGGTTCTAACGCAGATTTACCTATAGTGGGAGGTTCTATACTTTCTCATGATCATTTCCAAGCAGGGAAGCATAAATTTGCAATGGAAATGGCTGAAATTTCAAGTAAAATAAGTTTTGAAAACTATAAAGAAATAGAAGCAGGTATATTAAATTGGCCTCTTTCTGTACTTAGATTAAGTTCTAAAAAAGAGAACAAGAAAAAATTACTTGATTTAGCAGATAAAGTTTTACAAGAATGGATTAATCATAATGATTATGAAAATGATATCACATCTCATAGTGATGGTGTAAGACATAATAGCATAACACCTATTGCTAGAATAAGAAATGATAGGATAGAATTAGATTTAGTTTTAAGAAATAATAAAACTACAGATGAATATCCTTTAGGTATATTTCACCCGCATGAAGAACACCATTCAATAAAAAAAGAAAATATAGGGTTGATAGAAGTTATGGGTCTTGCAGTATTACCTGGAAGATTGAAACATGAGATGGAAGAATTAGATCAATTATTTATGAGTTTAAGAAATGTAAATGAAATATTAGATATTATGAAAGAAAATACGGATTTACAAAAACATATTAATTGGGTAAAAGAAAACTTTACAGATGAGATGTTAAAAGATGAATATTTCTTAGATGGTTTAATAGAAAAAACTATAGGAAAGACATTTGAAAAAGTATTAGAAGACTGTGGAGTATTTAAAAATAATGAAGTTGGAAGAAAGGGATTCATATACTTCTTAAGCAAAATTAAGTAGATATGAATAAGGTGTATATATAAATGATGAATGTAATAATAAATGTAATAATATTTTTAGTAGTATTACTTATTTTAAACAGACTTGCAGCTAAGAGGTATTCTTTTTCAATAAGAGTATTTTTAGCTTTAGGATTAGGACTTATATTCGGTATTGTTTTACATAATGTTCAAGATATGGGAACAATAATGAAATCTAAAGAATTTTTTGAGATATTTAGTAGAGGTTATATAGCTTTATTAAGAATGATTACTATGCCATTAATTTTAGTATCTATAATATCTGCTATTATAAATCTTAATAATACACAAGAAGCTTCAAAAATGGGAAGTTTAGTTATAGGTATTTTATTAACTACTGCAGCTATATCTTCTTTTGTTGCAGAGGTTGTAACTTTAGGGTTTAGATTAGATGCATCAGGAATTTTGAGTTCAGGTGCAGGTGAGAAAGAATTAAGAGCTATAGAAAGAGTAAATGAGAGAGTAGGTGCTGTGGCACAATCTATATCAGATAAAGTACTTTCATTTATTCCTTCAAATCCATTTGCTGATTTGACAGGGTCAAGACCAACTTCAACAATAGCAGTTGTAGTATTTTCAATGTTTATAGGTATAGCTATTTTAGGGATGAAAAGAAGAAAACCTGAACAAGCTAATATATTAATTGACTTTATTAATGCAAGCCATGAGGTAGTTATAAGAATGGTTAAAATGGTATTAAGATTAACTCCATATGGTGTATTTGCATTAATGAGTATATTTGCTTCAACTAGTAACTATACTGAAATATCAGTTCTTATTAAATTTGTAATAGCATCATATATTGCTTTAATAGCTATGTTTATCATTCATTTAATCATAGTAACATTATTTGGATTCTCTCCTATAATTTACATTAAAAAAGTAATTACAGTTTTAATATTCTCATTTACATCAAGAACAAGTGCAGGAGCAATACCTTTAACAACTAAAGCTCAAGAAGATATGGGAATAGATAGAGGAATATCAAATATGGCAGCTACATTTGGAACATCTATAGGTCAAAATGGTTGTGCTGCAATTTATCCGACTATGCTTGCTTTAATGTTAGCACCAACTTTAGGAATTAATACATTAGATCCATTTTTCTTAATTAGGGTAATAATAATAGTGACTATAAGTTCTTTAGGTGTTGTTGGAGTTGGAGGAGGAGCTACATTTGCTGCTATTATAGTTCTTTCAACTTTAGGCTTCCCTTTAGAAATAGTTGGATTATTAATAACTGTAGAACCTTTAATAGATATGGGAAGAACGGCATTAAATGTTAATGGATCTATAGTTGCAGGACTTCTAACTGGTAAGATTTTAAATAAATTAGATAAAGAAAAATATAATAAATTAGAAGTTGAATAGGAATAAGAGAATTTCTAAAATCTAGAAATTCTCTTTTTATTTCAGTTGAATAAAATAATTAAAAATAGTATAATACATATAAAAATTGAAAGAGAGGCTAGGTTATGAGATTTTTAAAATCTTTTATAAAAACATATAAAGAAGTGCCAAAAGAGGCAGAAACAATATCACACCAGTTAATGCTTAGAGCATCTATGATTAGACAATTAACTAGAGGAGTATATACATATTTACCATTAGGTTTAAAAGTTCTAAAAAAGATAGAAAACATAACTAGAGAAGAATTAAATAAAATAGGGGCTCAAGAAATATTAATGCCTGTACTTCAACCAGCAGATTTATGGCAAGAATCTGGAAGATGGTTTTCATATGGTGCAGAACTTATGAGATTGCATGATAGAAATAATAGAGATTTTGTCTTAGGTCCAACACATGAGGAGGTTATAGTTGATATATTTAGAAACACTATAACATCATATAAGGACTTACCATTAAATATATATCAAATACAAAATAAATTTAGGGATGAAAGAAGACCTAGATTTGGTCTAATGCGTGGAAGAGAATTTATAATGAAAGATGCATACAGCTTTCATTTAACACAGGAATGTTTAGATAAGGAATATGAAAATGTTAAAAAAGCATATTGTGAAATATTTAAACGTTGTGGACTTGATTTTAGAGCAGTAGATGCTGATACTGGAAGTATAGGTGGTTCTGAAAGTCATGAATTTATGGTACTTGCTTCAAGTGGAGAAGATGACATACTTTATTCAGATAAATCAGATTATGCAGCTAATGTTGAAAAGGCAGTTTCAGTTTTAGATTTTGAAGTTGATAACTCAGAAGAACTTTCTAAAAAGTTAGTCGCTACACCAGAGATGAAAACTATAGAAGAAGTTTCAAATTTCCTTAATGTTGATACTAATAAAACTGTTAAGTCTGTATTATTTAAAGAAGAACAAGAAGACGGAACTTTTGTATATTATGTAGCTTTAATTAGAGGAGATTTAGAAATAAATGATGTGAAAGTAAAGAACATATTTGGCGCAAAAATAGATCTTGAGATGATGGATGAAAAAGACTTAAAAGATTTAGGGTTTGTAGGAGGATATTTTTCTCCATTAAAGGAAATAGCAACATTATCAAAAGTTAAGGTAGTTATAGATGAGTCAGTAAAATATATGAAAAACTTTGTAGGTGGAGCAAATATTGAAGGTCATCATTATATTAACATGAATTTATCAGATTTACATTATGATTTAGTTTGGGATATTAGAAAGGCTAGAAAAGGTGATAAGGCTTTAGATGGTGGACTATTAGATATAGCTAGAGGAATAGAAGTAGGGCATATATTTAAGTTAGGTAAAAAATATAGCAGTGCCATGAATGCAAAGGTATTAAATGATAAAGGTGTGGCTCAAACTGTAATTATGGGTTGTTATGGTATTGGTATTTCAAGGGTTGCAGCAGCAGCTATTGAACAAAACTTTGATGAATTTGGTATAATATGGCCTAAATCTATAGCACCATATTTAGTAGATTTAATTTTAGTTAATATTAAAGATGATGCTGCAAAAGAAATTTCAGAAAAAATATATTCTGAGATGTTAAAAAATAATATTGATGTAATTTATGATGATAGGGATGAAAAAGCAGGATTTAAATTTAAAGATGCTGATTTAATAGGTATACCTTTAAAAGTTATAGTAGGTAAGAATGCTGTAAATGGTTTAGTAGAAGTTAAACATAGAGATGGATCTTTTGCAGGAGAAATTAAAGTAGAAGATTTAATATCATATATTAAAGAATTTGAGAAAAAATAATATAGGGTGTCACTTAAAAATGACACCTTTTAATTTTATATAATTTTTGATATAATAAATGTGAAAATGTATATTTTTGGAGAATAAAAATGGATTTAATTACTAAATTTAATAAACAAGAATTTATTAATGGGATTAAGGCTGCAAATGGAATAGCTATAGCTTTTGTACCATTTGGTTTTGCCCTTGGACTTATTGCTAATACATATAATGTTAATTCTATAGTGTCATCTGTAATGACTTTCATTATTTATTCAGGTGCCTCACAAGTACTTTTATATAAAATATTTGCAACTGGGAATTTTGACGTATTTTCAGCAATTTTTGCTGCTGCGATGTTAAATTTTAGATATATTTTAATAAATATTCCTATGTATGAGGCTTTAAGCGGTTATGATAGAAAATCAAAATCATTGGTAGGTGTTTGGTTTACAGATGAGACAGTAGCATTTTTAGCACTTAAAAAGAATAAAAGTTTATCATTTGCTTTAGGTGTTAACTTATTAGGATATTTTAGTTTTACTTTAAGCTCTCTGTTTGGGGTGATACTTGGAAATTATATACCAATAATAATTATTAATTCCATGAAATTTGTTCTTTATGGAACATTCTTATCACTTTTAATATCAAGCTTAATTATGGATAATAAAAATTTGAAAATAATATTAATAGCTTTATTTTTAAAATTATTATTCATGTATATATATCCATTTAACATGATTCCACAAAGCTTACAGATAGTATTAATACTATCATTAACTAGTTTAATATATGCAATAATATCGGTAAGGAGGGATATTAAATGAAAATATGGTTAATTGTAATACTAGTTGCTATAATTACTCAACTTTTCAGAATTTCTGGGGAATTTATACCTATACCAAGAACTAAGTTTATGGATAGATTTCTAGAAGCTATCCCTATTTCGGTATTAGTTATATTATTTTTTCCAGATATTTTTGTTTCTATAGGAGATAGAACACATGAAATTATAATATCAGTTTTTGCATCTATATTAATAGTAATAATGACTATAAAAAATATTAATTTAGGTAAAATAATGATAGTTACAGTTTTAACTGTAGTTATACTTAATTTGATATTATCTAAAATGTTAATTTAGGAGAATATATGGAAGAGTATGAATTAAGAAAAGTTATAGAGGATAAAAATAGCGATTTTAATGATATTAAGGAGCATCTTTGACTTAGATAAACTGAAAAAAGAATTAGAAGAAAAAGAAAAGTTAACCTTAGAAGCTGGATTTTATAAAGATCAGAATAAATCGCAGAATATATTAAAAGAAATCTCTTTTTTAAAAGAGAGAATAAAAGATATATCAAAACTTTTAACATTAAATGAAAATATTCAAATATTATTAGAGTTCTATAAACAAGAAGAAATAACTTTAGATGAATTAGAAACTGAAACATTAGAGTTTATAGATGCTTTAGATAAATTTAAAATAAAACTATTGTTAAATGGTAAATATGATAAAAATTCTGCAATATTAACTATAAATGCAGGAGCAGGTGGAACAGAAAGCTGTGATTGGGTATCTATGCTATATAGAATGTATGATAGATGGGCTATGCAAAATAGGTTTAAGGTAGAAGTGCTTGATATTTTAGCAGGAGATGAAGCTGGGATAAAGAGCATAACTTTATCTATTAAGGGAGATTATGCTTATGGATATCTAAGCTGTGAAAAAGGTGTTCATAGATTGGTTAGAATATCTCCATTTGATTCTAATGCAAGGAGACATACATCATTTGCAGCAGTAAATGTAATTCCAGAAATAGAAGATGATGTTGAAGTTAATTTAAAAAAGGAAGATTTAAAGATAGATACATATAGGGCAAGTGGTGCTGGTGGTCAGCATGTTAATACAACAGATTCAGCTGTAAGAATTACTCATATGCCTACTGGGATAGTAGTAGTTTGTCAAAATGAAAGATCACAGAGTAAGAATTTAAATTCTGCTATGAAGGTATTAAGAGCTAAATTATTTGAAATAGAATTAAAAAATAGAGAAAATGAAATAAATGACCTTAAAGGAGTTGAATCAAAAATAGAATGGGGTTCACAAATTAGATCTTATGTATTTCAACCATATAAGTTGGTAAAAGATCATAGAACTAATTATGAAGAAGGTAATGTGGATAAGGTTATGGATGGAGATATAAATATATTTATAGATGAATATTTAAAAATAAGGTAGGTTGATACGATGAAGTACAAAATTGAAGTTGCAATAACTGAGAAAGAAATTGCAAATAAGGTTGATGAGATTGCAAATAAAATTAGTAGTGATTTTGAAGGACAAAGTTTACTTTTAGTTGGACTTTTAAGAGGCTCAGCAGTATTTTTAGCTGATATAGCAAGAAAAATAGATTATAACAAAGTGGATTTAACTTTAGATTTTATGAATGTATCTAGTTATGGAAATTCTATGGAAAGTTCAAGAGAAGTTAAGATATTAAAAGACCTTGATGAAGATGTTAATAATAGACATATTTTAATAATTGAAGATATAGTTGATACTGGAAGAACGTTAAGTGAAGTGAAAAAAATACTATTAATGAGAAATCCTAAATCATTGAAAATATGTACTTTACTTGATAAACCTGAAAGAAGAGAATTAGAAATAGATGTAGATTATATAGGATTTAAAATACCTGATTTCTTTGTTGTAGGTTATGGTATAGATTATGCACAAAAACATAGAACACTTCCATTTATTGGACAAGTTGTAGAGATTAAATAGAAAAGAGGAAATGAATATGAAAAAATATAATACATATGTTGTAGTAGGAACACAGTGGGGAGATGAGGGTAAAGGTAAAATTATAGATGTGTTATCCCCAGATGCGGATTATGTAGTTAGATATCAAGGTGGAAATAATGCAGGACATACAGTTATAGTTGGAGAAGAAAAATTTGTATTACATTTACTTCCATCGGGTGTAATTAATAATAAGGGTAAATGTATTATAGGTTCAGGAGTAGTTGTTGATATAGATGTATTACTTGATGAAATATCAAAACTTGAATCTAGAGGTAAAGATTTAAGCAATCTATATGTTGATGAAAGAACACATATTATAATGCCTTATCATGTTTCTATAGATAAAGCAAAAGAAGAAGCTTTAGGAGAAAATAAAATAGGAACTACTCAAAGAGGTATAGGACCATGCTATAATGATAAAATCTCAAGAAATGGTATTAGAATGGGAGATTTAGTTGATTTTGATAGATTTAAGGATAAGCTTGAATGGAATATTAAAGAAAAAAATGATATTTTAGAAAAATATGGTTATCAAACTTTCTCTTTTGAAGAATTATTAGAAAAATACAAAGTGCTTGCAGAAAAGATGAAAAATAGAATAATAGATTCAGTTTTTGAAATTAACCAGGCAGTAATAGAAGGTAAAAAAATATTGTTTGAAGGAGCTCAAGCATTGATGTTAGATATAGATTATGGAACATATCCATATGTAACTACATCATCTCCAACAGCAGGTGGAGCATGCACGGGTAGTGGAGTTTCTCCAAATAAAATAAATAGAGTATTAGGTGTTATGAAAGCGTATACAACTCGTGTTGGAGAAGGACCTTTTCCTACTGAATTAAATAATGAAATAGGAGAAAATTTAAGGGCAGTAGGACATGAATTTGGAGCAACTACAGGTAGACCAAGAAGATGTGGTTGGTTAGATCTTGTAGTAGGGAAATATGCTACATTAATAAATGGATTAACAGATATAGTTTTAACTAAATTAGATGTATTATCTGGACTTGAGGTTATTAAAGTTGCTATAGCTTATGATATTAATGGTAAAATACATCAAACATATCCTGGAAATTTAAGAAAATCTCAAGAAATAGAAATAGTGTATAAAGAATTCCCAGGTTGGACAGAAGATATTACAAAAATTAAAAACTATGAAGAATTACCAGAAAACTGTAAGAGATATGTTGAGTTTATTGAAAGTTATTTAGAAACTCCTATAACTTTAATATCTGTTGGACCAAGCAGAGAGCAAAATATTTATAGAGGAGAATTTTAATGAATAAATATGTTAATCCTTTGTGTGAAAGATATGCTAGTGAAGAAATGCAATATATATTTTCTCCTGATTTTAAGTTTTCAACTTGGAGAAAATTATGGGTAAATCTTGCAAAATCTGAACAAGAATTAGGGCTAGATTTCATAACAGATGACATGATAAAGGAAATGGAAGAAAATATATATAACATAGACTATAATCTAGCTGCAAAGTATGAAAAAGATTTAAGACATGATGTAATGGCTCATGTTCATACTTTTGGAGATTTAGTTCCTAATGCAAGAAAAATCATACATTTAGGTGCAACTAGTGCTTATGTTGGAGATAATACAGATATTATACAAATAAAAGAAGGATTACTTCTTGTTAGAAAAAAACTTGTCTCTGTTATAGAAAGAATGTCTAAATTTGCTGATATGTATAAGGCTCTGCCAACTTTAGGATTTACACATTTTCAAGCTGCTCAGCTTACAACAGTAGGTAAAAGAGCGTCTCTTTGGATACAATCTCTACTTTATGATTTAGAGGATTTAGAATTTAGATTAGATAATTTAAAATTTAGGGGAGCTAAGGGTACTACTGGTACACAGGCAAGTTTTAAAGAATTATTTAATGACTATGATAAAGTAAAAAAATTAGATGAATTAGTTACAAAAAAGGCAGGATTTAAGGTTAAACAAACTTTATCTTCTCAAACTTATGATAGAAAACAAGATTCACAAATCTTGCAATTGCTATCAAATATTGCACAAAGTGCTCATAAGATTACTAATGATTTTAGAATGTTACAACATTTAAAAGAAATAGAAGAACCATTTGGTAAAAAACAAATAGGATCATCTGCTATGGCGTATAAGAGAAATCCTATGAGAAGTGAAAGAGTATCATCTCTTGCAAAATTTGTTATGGCTAATGCTCATAATGGAGAACTTGTTGCTTCTACACAATGGTTTGAAAGAACATTAGATGATTCAGCAGATAAAAGATTATCTGTTCCACAAAGCTTTTTAGCTATAGATGGTATATTAATATTACTTTTAAATATTTTTGAAAATACAGTTGTTTATGAAAAAATAATAAAAAGAAATGTAGATAAAGAATTACCATTTATGGCAACAGAGAATATAATAATGAGGGCTGTTGAAAATGGAATGGATAGACAAGATGTCCATGAGATTATAAGGGAATTATCTATGGAAGCTGCTAAAAATGTTAAATTAGAAGGTCTTGATAATAACTTAATAGAATTAATTAAAAAAGATGGAAGATTAGATATTATTAAAGATGAAATAGATAATATATTAGAAGCAGAAAAATTCATTGGATATTCAAAGGAACAGGTTGAAGAATTTTTAAGTAATGATATTAGTCCTATATTAGAAAAATATAGAGAAGAAATTATAAAAACATTTACGGAGATAGATAAATAATGAAAAAAGGATATACTATACTTATAGTTAATGAAGATAACTTGGGTATTAGTAATATTAAAATAACAGAAATAGCATTGCTTAGATCAAAGTCAAATGAAGTAATAATAAATTATGATATTTTAAATATAGAAAATGTATTTGATGACTTATTAAAAATAAAGAGAGTATTGGAAAAAGTTTCCGATACTCTTAATATTAAATTTAATATAAATAAATGTAATAAAGATGAATTTAATATAGATGAAGTCATTAATTTTACAATGAAACTTATTAAAGATACTAACCCATATTTATCATCAATTTTATCAAATTATACATACGTTCAAACACAAAATAATATTAAATTAAATTTAGAAACTATAATGAATATAGGTAAAAATACTGAAAAAACTTTGTCAAAAAGAATAGAAAAAATAATAAATGAAACTTTCTCTCAAAATTTAAACTTTGAGATATTTTTTAATGTAAACACAGAAATAAATTTAATTGACACTAAACCAAAAGAAGAAGTATTAGAATATGAAATTCCTATTTCATATAAGCCTAAAGAAGTAAAAAAACCAGGTATAGTTAATAATAAGAAGTATGCAAGTACTAAAATTAAATTGAGTAATTTTAGTGATCTTGAAGATTTAATGGTAGGTCAAGAAATAGCTCTAAGAGGAGAGATATTCTATTTTGATTTAGCATCAACTAAAAGTGGTAAATTAAAAATAGTAATATATATTACAGATCATGAAAATTCAGTAGCTTGTACAAAATTTGTTAATGATAAAGAAGAGATTAAATTTAAAAATGGAGATATAGTTGAATTATCAGGTAAATATGAAAAATATTTTGATGATTATTCTATAATAATAAGGGATATAAAAGTAATAGAAAATGATAATAAGAAAAGGGAAGATAGATCTGAGGAAAAAAGGATAGAACTTGCAGCCCATACTAATATGAGTGATATGTTATCTACTATAGAACCTAAATCAGGTAAAGAAGGTTCTTTAGTTAATAGGGCAAGAGAATTTGGACATAAGGCTGTAGCTGTTACAGATTATGGAGTAGTACATTCTTTCCCATTTGTTGCTATGGGAGTTAAAGAAGATGAAGAATTTAAAGTGATATATGGTATAGAAGCATATATGGTAGATGATAGTGCTCCATTAATAGTTAAGGCTAAAGATGTATTTATAGAAGAGGAAGAATTCGTAGTATTTGATATAGAAACTACAGGATTTTCTCCTGTAAATGATAAAATAATAGAAATAGGTGCAGTTAAGTTAAAAAATGGTAAGGTATTAGATAGATTTTCTGAATTTGTAAATCCTGAAATGATAATACCTAAAAAGATTATAGAGCTTACTGGTATTAATGATAATATGGTTAAAGATAGCGATATTATTGATAAAGTAATGCCAAGATTTTTAGAATTTACTAAAGGTAGTACATTGGTAGCTCATAATGCAAAATTTGACGTTGGATTTATTTCTAAAAAATGTGAAGAATTGGGTCTAGAAACTAACTTTTCATATATAGATACATTGGAATGGTCTAAAATATTAGTAGATGATGTAAAAAGATTTAGTTTAGATGCACTTACTAAAAAATTTAATATTAAATTAGATAATCACCATAGGGCAGTAGATGATGCTAATGCAACAGCAGAATTATTTAAAAAATTATTATACCTTGTATCTGCAAAGGGTGTAGAAAGATTAATTGATGTTAGTGAAAAATTAGAGAAAAAACCTAAAATTGCTGATACAGAAAATATTACTATACTAGTGAAAAATCTTGCAGGATTAAAAAGATTATATGAACTAGTATCTATATCACATTTAAAATATTATGGGGATAAAAAACCAAGAATACTTAAAACAGATCTTGAAAAAGATAGAGAAAACTTCTTAATTTCTTCAAGTCCAATATATTCTGGAAGATTTAATAAAGGTAAACTTGTAAGCCTTTATATCAGAGGTATTTCAAGAGAAGAAATTATGCAGGAATTAGATTTTTATGATTATGTACAAGTATATCCAAGATGTATATATAACGATGCGATAGAAACTGAAGAAATTTCTGGTTATGAATTTATAGAACAAATGAATAAAGATTTTGTTGATATGGCTAAAGATAAGGGTAAATTAGTTGTAGCAACAGGAAATGTATATTATTTAGATGATAAGGATAAAAAATCTAAAGCGGCCTTACTTTTAGGTTCTGATAGGGCTTTTAGAACTTATCAGATAGATACAGGTAATTATTATAGAACAACAGAAGAAATGCTTGAAGAGTTTAGTTATTTAAATGAAGAAGATATAAGAGATGTTGTAATATATAATACACATAAAATTAATGATCAAATTGAAAAAATTAAGCCTATACCTGATGGTGACTATAAGCCTGTAATGGAAGGAGCTGAAGATGAAGTTAGAAATATGACGTATAATAAGGCATATGAACTTTACGGTAATCCTCTTCCTGAGGAAGTAGAATTAAGGGTAAAAAGAGAACTTGATTCAATAATAGGGAATGGATTTGCTGTGCTGTATTTAATAGCACAAAAATTAGTTAAAAAATCAGTTGATAATGGATATTTAGTTGGATCAAGGGGTTCAGTAGGTTCATCGCTTGTAGCATATTTTATGGGAATAACAGAGGTTAATGCCCTTTATCCTCATTATAGATGTGAGAAATGTAAATATTTTGAAATGAAAGATTTTGAGGGTTCGGGAGTCGATTTAGAAGAAAAAAACTGTCCTAAATGTAACTCTAAATTAATAAGAGATGGACATTCTATACCATTTGAAGTTTTCATGGGATTTAAGGGAGATAAAACTCCAGATATAGATCTTAATTTTTCTGGAGAATATCAAGGTGAAATACATAAGTATACTAGAGAACTATTTGGAGATGATTATGTCTTTAGAGCAGGAACAATATCTGGTCTTGCTGAGAAAAATGCATATACTACTGCTAAAAAGTATTTTGAGGAGAATATAAAAAAGGAATTTGAAAAAGATATATATAATAAATATGGTACAAGTCTTAAAAAATTAGATACCATTACTAGATCTAGTGAAGAAAAAAGATTAGAAGAAAGAATTAATGATTACTGTAACAAGAATAAGGCTGAGATATATAGAGTTGCAACTAAATGTACAGGGGCTAGAAAAACTACAGGGCAGCATCCTGGTGGTATGATAGTAGTCCCAGATTATAAGTCTATATATGATTTCACTCCTGTTCAATATCCAGCTAATGATGAAAGTTCTGGTTCTATAACTACACACTTTGATTACCATGTTATGGACCAACAATTAGTTAAACTTGATATACTAGGTCATGATGATCCAACTACATTAAGAATGTTGCAGGATTTAACTAATGTGGATATATATAACATACCATTAACAGATCCTAAGGTAATTAGTATATTTAATTCTACAGATGCATTAGGAGTTAGTGAAGAACAGATAGGTTCTAAGATGGGAACTAGTGGTATACCAGAATTTGGAACAGACTTTGTTAAAAAAATGTTAGAAGATACACTTCCAACAACTTTTGCAGAGCTTGTAAGAATATCTGGTCTTTCACATGGTACAGATGTTTGGTTAAATAATGCCCAAGAATATGTAAGAGATGGTGTTGCTACTTTAAGTGAAGTTATTACTGTTAGGGATGATATTATGAATAGACTTATAGATAAGGGTATGGATAAATCTGAGGCATTTAATATTATGGAGTTTGTTCGTAAAGGGCAACCATCTAAGAATAAAGAAAAATGGGAACAGTATAAGGAAATGATGAAGGCAAGTAATATAGATGAATGGTATATAGAATCATGTGAGAAGATAAAATATATGTTCCCTAAGGGACATGCTGTTGCCTATGTTATGATGGCTGTTAGAATAGCTTACTTTAAAGTGTTTTATCCACTTGAGTTTTATACTGCATTTTTAAATAGAAAATATGCTGATTTTTCATTTAAGGAAATGTATGGAAATATAGATGAAATTAAAATAAATTTACAAAAAAGAAAAGAATTAGAAGCAAGGGATTTAAAAGTCTTAGATAAGAAGCAAATTATACTTTTTGAAATATTAATAGAGATGTATTATAGAGGAATAGAAACTTTACCTATAGATATATATAAATCAGATGCAATGAAATTTACCATAGAAGATGGAAAAATTAGAATACCATTAATAGCTATGGATCAACTAGGAGAAGTTGTAGCTAAAACTATAGAAGAAGAAAGAAAAATAAAAGAATTTACTTCTATAGAAGATTTAACTAAAAGATGTAAGATTTCAAAAACTGTACTTGATACTTTAAAAACTTTTGGATGTATAGACAGTTCTATACCAGAGTCAAATCAACTAACTCTTTTTTAACATTGACAACATAAGTAAATGAGAGTATAATAATACAAAAAAACAAGGAAATAAAGGAGGAGCGAATGAAAATACTTATTAATCAAGTTTTAGATATTTTAAATGAGAATATAAGAAAATATTATGATTTTGAATTGACAGAATTAGATATCCAAAATGCGACTAAAAAAGAATTTGGAGATTATCAAACTAATTTTGCTATGCAGAAAGCTAAAATGTTAGGTAAAAATCCAAGGGAAATTGCAAATTCTATAGTAGAAAATTTTGATGGTAAAGGTGTAATTTCAAAAGTAGAAGTAGCAGGACCAGGTTTTATTAATTTCTTTATTAATACTGATTTATTAAATAAAGAAACAGCAAAAATAGGTAAAGAAAACTACGAATATGGAGTACCAAATGAAAAAATAGTTGCTATAGATTATTCTTCACCAAATATTGCAAAAAGAATGCATGCTGGACATTTAAGAAGTACAATAATAGGAGATGCTTTAAAAAGAATATATAGAGAACTAGGATTTACTGTATATGGGGATAATCATATAGGGGATTGGGGAACTCAATTTGGTAAATTAATAGTTGCATATAATAACTGGTTAGATAAAAAAGCTTATGAAAATAATGCTATTGAAGAGTTAGAAAGAATATATGTTCTATTCTCTCAAAAAGCTAAAGAAGATCCAACTTTAGAAGAACAAGCAAGAGAAGAGTTAAGAAAAGTTCAAGCAGGAGATCCAGTAAATTATGCACTATGGAAAGAGTTTATTACTTCATCATTAAGAGAATATGATAAAGTATATAAAAGACTTGATATTGAATTTGAGCTATTTAATGGTGAATCTTTCTATAATGATATGATGCCAGAAGTTTTAGAAAAACTTAAAGAAAGAAATATAGCTAAACAAGATCAGGGAGCCCTTGTAGTATTTTTCCCTAATGATGAATTACCTCCTTGTATAGTTCAAAAGAAAGATAATTCCTTCCTTTATTCAACATCAGATTTAGCAACTATAGTTTATAGAAAAGATGAATTAAACGTTGATATAGCTATATATGTAGTTGATGAAAGACAATCTGATCACTTTAAACAGGTATTTAAAATAGCAGAAATGCTAGGTTCTCCATATGACTATGATAAACATCATACTAAATTTGGTATTATGAGATTTGGAGATGGAACAATATTTTCAACTCGTGGTGGAGATGTAATTAGACTTGAAGATATATTAAATAAAGCTAAAGAGAAAGTACAAGAAATAGTAGATGAAAAAAATCCGGAATTATCTCAGGAAGAAAGAGAGTTAATTGCTGAAACAGTAGGAGTAGGAGCTATAAAATACTTTGATTTAAGTCAAAATAGAGCTTCAGGAATTACATTTACATGGGATAAGGTATTAAGCTTTGAAGGTAATACAGGACCATACTTACAATATTCATATGTAAGAATTATGTCTATACTAAGAAAAGCAAAAGAATTAGGTATAGAATTTGAAGGTTCTAAGTTCTTAGTAGAAGGAAGTGAAATTTCAGATAGAAATTTAATAGTATCGCTTCATAAACTACCTACAGCAGTAATTAAAGCTTATGAATCAAATAGACCAAATTTAATTGCTGAATATATTTACTCAGTAACTAAAGAGTTTAATTCTTTCTATAATTCACATCAAGTTATAGATAAAGATAATTTAGAATTAACTAAAGCAAGACTTGCATTATGTGAGAAAAACGCTTTAGTTATTAAAAAAGCATTAAGTTTATTAGGAATTAGAACAGTAGATAAAATGTAGTAAAATTGGCACTTAGGTGCCTTTTTTTATTTACTTTTATACTATGTTGGGATATAATATGTATAGGAGATGATTAAATGCTTTGGGAATTTGATAAGAGTTTTAAAAAGAAAATTATAGGGGTAGATGAGGCTGGTAGAGGTCCTCTTGCAGGGCCTGTTGTTGCAGCTTGTGTACGTATTAATAGATATAGTGAAAAATTAAAGGAATTAAATGATTCTAAAAAATTAACAGACAAGAAAAGAAGAGAGTTATTTGAATACTTAACTACAAATAAGAATGTAGAAATAGGTGTGGGTATAGTAGATGAAGAAGTTATAGATGAAATCAATATCTTGAATGCAACTTTTTTGGCTATGAATTATGCTTTAAATAATATAAGTAAAGGTGAGGATGAGTTAGTGTTAGTTGATGGAAATAGGGAAATTAAAGGATATTTAGGAAATCAGCAAACTGTAGTAAAAGGAGATGGTAAGTCTCTTTCTATAGCAGCTGCTTCTATTATAGCTAAGGTTACAAGAGATGATATTATGAAAGAATATGATCTTAAATATCCAGGTTATGGTTTTGATAGACATAAGGGATATGGCACTAAACTTCATTATGAGCGTATAAGAGAAAAGGGAATATGTGATATACATAGATTAAGTTTTTTGAAGAATATATAAATAACTAGGAGAAAATCATGCAAAAGAAGTGTATAGTTTGTGGGAGTGAAGAATTTTGTATAAAAAATATTTATCTGCCTGTAAAAGACATGAAAGATAATGGTGATTTAACGTATAAAATTTTTGATTTAATTTCAAAAAATGAACTTTTTTATTTAAGAATATGTAGAAATTGTGGGAAGGTTGAAATGTATAGTGCTGCTATAGTTGAAGAAAATTTTAAGAAAAATAATTATAAATGTTGTAAATAAAAATATTAATAAAAAAGTATTGAAAAAAACATTAACTTATGATATACTGATTCAGTATAAACGATTTTGGTTTGATGAGGATTAAACTACTCATCACGTTTTATTGTTTAATTTTTAGAAAGATTTGAGGTGAAAGTATGGCAAAACAAGATGTTCTTGAACTAGAAGGAGAAATATTAGAAGCATTACCAAATGCAATGTTTCAAGTTCGTTTAGAAAATGGACATGTGTTATTAGGTCACATCTCTGGAAAAATGAGAATGAATTACATTAAAATTTTACCTGGAGACAAGGTTACAGTTGAAGTATCACCATATGACCTTTCTAGAGGTAGAATCGTTTATAGAAAAAAATAATATAGGAGGGTTTTTATAATGAAAGTAAAAGCATCTGTTAAACGTATCTGTGATAAATGTAAAATTATCAAAAGACACGGAAAAGTTAGAGTAATATGCGAAAACCCTAAACACAAACAAGTACAAGGATAGACATCTAAAATTTTTATATATATTTACTTAAATTATGTAAAAATTGTAAAAATATGTTTAGCTGTAGAGCTTGTACTTTATGTTTGGGTAAAGGCATATTGATGAAGGTAAAAAAATTATTTAAGGAGGAAAGGATTTGGCTAGAATCGCAGGAGTTGACATTCCAAGAAACAAAAGAGTTGAAGTTTCATTAACTTATATCTACGGAATAGGAAGAAGCATTTCAAATGAAATCTTAGTAAAAGCTGGAATAAACAGAGATACTAAGGTTAAAGATTTAACTGAAGAAGAAGTAGGAAAAATCAGAACTATCGTAGAAGAATATAAGATAGAAGGGGAATTAAGAAAAGAAATCAGACTTAATATCAAGAGATTAACTGATATTAAATGTTACAGAGGTTTAAGACATAGAATGGGATTACCAGTAAGAGGTCAAAAAACTAAGACTAATGCAAGAACTAGAAAAGGTCCAGCAAAAATGGCTGTGGCTAAGAAGAAGTAAAAATTTTAGATAGGAGGACCATATAAGTGGCTAAAAAACAAGTAGTTAAAAAGAAAAAATTAAAAAACATACCTAATGGTATAGCTTATATACATTCTACTTTTAACAACACAGTTGTTACTATCACTGATAGTGAAGGTAAAGTAGTTATATGGAAATCAGGTGGAACATCTGGTTTCAAAGGTACTAAAAAAGGAACTCCATTTGCTGCACAAATAGCTGCAGAACAAGCAGCGCAAGTAGCTATTGAAAATGGAATGAAAAAAATAGAAATTAAAATAAAAGGGCCTGGATCAGGAAGAGAAGCTTCAATAAGATCAATCCAAGCAACAGAGTTAGAGGTAACTAGAATAGTAGATATTACTCCAGTACCTCATAACGGGGCTAGACCGCCTAAGAAAAAATTATAATTAACAAGGCAAAGGAGGAAATTGAAAAATGGCAAGAGATAGACAGCCTATTTTAAAGAAATGTAGAACTCTTGGATTAGATCCAAGCATTTTAGGTGTAAATAAAAGATCAAAGAGAAATATAAGACCAAATGCAAATAAAAAATTAACTGAGTATGGAACTCAATTAAGAGAAAAACAAAAAGCGAGATTTGTATACGGTGTAATGGAAAAACAATTCTATAAATTATATGAAGAAGCAACAAGAAAAGAAGGAGTAACAGGTGAGTTATTACTTCAATACTTAGAAAGAAGATTAGATAATGTAATATACAGATTAGGATTTGGAGCAACTAGAAGACAAGCTAGACAAATAGTAAGTCATGGACATATCTTAATTAATGGTAAGAGAGTAGATATAGCTTCTTACAGAGTAAAACAAGGAGATGTTATTACTCTTAAAGAAGGATCAACAGAACTTTCAATAATTAAAGAATCAGTAGGACAAAAATCAATTCCTGGATGGTTATCATTAGAAGAAGGAACTTTAACTGCAAAAGTTTTAGAAAATCCTACAAGAGATGCAGTTGATTTTGAAATTAACGAAGCAATGATAATCGAGTTCTATTCAAGATAATAATTGATATTATTGGGTTATTGATAAAATTCTATATAAGGGAGTTGGTTTATCTTGTTAAACATTGAGAAGATAGCAAAAAATATTAAGCTTACAGAAGAGAAAATTGACCAATACAGTGCTAAATACACATTAGAGCCACTATATAGAGGTTATGGAAATACTATAGGTAATGCTTTAAGAAGAGTACTTTTATCATCAATACCAGGTTCTGCAATAAAAGGTGTTAGAATAGATGGTGTTTTAAATGAATTTTCTATGATAGAAGGAGTTAAAGAAGCTGTAACTGATATAGTATTAAATATAAAAGAAATAGTAGTAGAACTAGATGAACCTGTTGAAAAAAGAATGAAATTATCAGTTGAAGGACCAAAGGTAATAACAGCTGCTGATATAATTCCAGAAGCAGGGATAACTATAATAAATCCTGATCAAGTAATTGCAACACTTACAACTAAGAAAACTATAGATATGGAATTTATAGTAGATTCTGGAGAAGGATTTGTAATATCTGATGAAATAAACACTTCAGGTTGGGAAACAGATTTTCTTGCTGTTGATGCTATATATACACCTATTAGAAAGGTAAGTTACCAAGTAGAAGATACTATGGTAGGACGTGTTACAAATTATGATAAATTAACTTTAACAGTTACTACAGATGGAAGTATAGATATTCATGATGCATTATCATATGCAGTTGAATTAATAAATATACATACTAAGCCATTTGCTAATATAGGAACTGCTATGGCTAAATTTAGAACAGAAGAAGAGTTAGAAGTTGAAGATTTAGATGACAATCAACTTTCTCTTGTTGAAGAAACTAGAATAGAAGAATTAGGGTTAACAATACGTTCATATAATTGCCTTAAAAAAGTAGATATTAATACTGTAGGTGAATTGATAAAACTTACTAAAGAAGATCTTAAAAAGATAAAGAATTTAGGTAATAAATCTGCAAAAGAAATAATTGAAAAAATGAAAGAATATGGTTATGAAATGTCTTCATCAGAAGAATAGAATACCGAATTTTAAGTAAGATAGGAGGACAAATTTTTTATGAATCACAGAAAATCATATAGAAAATTAGGAAGAAGAAGTGATCATAGATTAGCAATGATGAAGAATATGACAATATCTTTAATTAACGCTGAACAAATAGAAACAACAGTAACTCGTGCTAAAGAGTTAAGAAAGTTTGTTGAAAAAATGATTACTTTAGGTAAAAAATACAATTTAGCTAATGACGATAAAGCGAAGGCAGTACATATATATAGACAAGTATTTGCTTTTTTAAGAAATGAAGAAGCAACATCTAAGGTTTGCAAAGAGATAGCTCCAAGATACATAGAAAGAAATGGTGGATACACAAGAATCATTAAAACAGATGTAAGAAGAGGAGATTCAGCTGAACTTGCGATTATAGAATTAGTTTAATAAATTTAAAAAATCGCTTTTGCGATTTTTTTTAAATTATAATAAAATTATTATGGGAGTTGTGAAATTAAAAAGTTTTTTCTTTATTTTACTGGGTATAATTATAAATAAAGGAGGTTCATACTTTTTAATTAAAGTAAATAACATTATGAAAAGATTATTATCATTGATAATATTATTAATCTGGGGGGGATTTCTTTCTTTTTCAAATAATATTATTGGACCAAAACATAGAATTGAGGTTTCTATGGGGTTTATTAATGATAGACAAAATATTACAATGGGAAATAATATATTTGTTTCTAATTCTATTTCATATATACCTGAATGGAAAGTTCAAATAAATAAAAAATTTGATGTTACATTTGGACCTAAAGTAGTTCTAAATTTTTCAAATTTTATAACAGTTTCTAATGGTGCTGTTAAATCAGCTAGTAGTGTTGCTAGTAGTCCAGCAACAATTACTCCTAGTTTAATTTTAGGAGGAGAATTAGATTTTAATTATATGGTAAAAGAAAATCTTAAAATATATACAGGTTTGGAAGTTGGAACTGGAATAGGATTTCAAATATCTACTGCGGACTCTAATGTTCAAAATCCTGAATTTAGAACTTCAAGTAAAATTTCTGTAGGTATAAAAATAAATGAAAAGTATAACATAGCGATATATACAGCAGATATTAAAGGATTATTAGGGCTAGAAGTTGGGTATACTTTTTAATAGGAGGAAATGATATATGAAAAAATTACTATTGTCAATTACGTTATTGGCTGGATTAATTTCATTTCCAGCTAAATTAAATAGTTCTAAATATAAAACTAGAAAATATACTACTACAAGTATTAATACAAAAAATATTAAAAATAAATCTAATAATATTTTTTCTGGAGAAAATAATAATAAAGATATTACAAATAAGGTAGACATAGAAAAAATTGAAATTAAAGAACAAGATAGAACTTCTGTATTAAGTGATAATGAAAAAATAAAAGAAATTACAAGTAGTGTAGATATAGAAAAAATCGAAATTAAAGAACAAGATACAATATATGTATCAACTAATAATGAAAAAGTAGAAGAAGCTATAAATAAAATAGAACAAACTAAAGAAGATATTAATATTGAAAAAACAGATAAAATTTTAAATAAAGTTAAATTAACAGGACCTAGATATAGATTAGAATTAGCCTTAGGTGCTGTTAGTATTGATGAAAATATAAAAAAAGATGAATATTTCTCTACATCAATTGCTTTTTTAACTGAATGGAAGGCTAAGGTTAATGACAAAATTGATGTTAGTTTTGGCCCAAAGCTTACATTGAATGTTGTAACTAAAATATTAAAAACTAATAGTAATGCTAGTCAAGCTAGTTCTTCTAGTAGTTCAGTTAAAAGTAATAATGATTATACAATAATACCTAATTTAATTTTAGGTGGTGAGGGTAATTTTAATTATAAAATAGGAGAAGATGTAAGAGTTTATACTGGATTAGAAGTTGGATTAGGTATAGGTCCTGAAATAAAACCAAGTAATAATTCAACTGAAGTAGGATATTCATTTGTATTTATAGGTAAGATGTCATTAGGAATTAAAATAAAAGATAAATACAATATAGGAATATATACAGGAAATGTTAAAGGAATACTTGGAATAGAAGCAGGTTATACTTTTTAGGAGAAAGGAAATTATAAATGAAAAAGATATTATTATCAATGTTATTGTTAAGCTGGGGGGGGGGTAGTTTCCTTTTCATCTAAAATAAATAAAAAACATAGCATAAATAAAATGAATGTTTTATATTCAAGTGATAAAAATAAAGATGATAAAAAAGAAAAAACGATTTCTAAAGCATCAAAAATAACAGGTCCAAGGTATAGACTTGAAGGTGCTTTAGGTTTAAATTATCAAAAAAATAATTCACGGTTTTTTCAATCAATTGCATTTTTACCTGAATGGAAAGCTGAAATAAATAAGAAATTCGATATTACTTTTGGTCCTAAATTTACTATAGACATATCTGAAGGAACTACAAGTAATTCAAGTACAGAAATTATTGCAATTTTAGGAATGGAATCTGATTTTAATTTTAAGATAAAAGAAAATGTTAAAGCATATATAGGAATAGAAGCAGGTTTAGGTGGCGGGATTCAAATAAATAGACAATTTTTATCAGGATTTCTTATTAAAGGAGCTTTAGGTATTAAAATAAATAATAGATATAATGTTGGAATTTATTCAGGTATTACTAGTAAAGGGATTTCTGGAATAGAATTTGGATATACCTTTAAATAATTAATTTTAAAAGAAAGGGAATAATAGATGAAAAAAATATTATTATTGCTATTATTAATGTTTGAACTTTCTCTTTCGGCTCCATCTAATAATCAAAGAATTAGGAATAGAAGAAGTTCTAATTCAATTTCTAATATCTTAAAAAATAGAAATCAAAATAGAAGAATAATAGATAATAAATCTAGTTCGACTAATCAAAATAATTCAAACAATATGCAACAAAAAACATCTAAATCTGATATTATTATTGAAAAAGGAAATAATAATAATGTAAAACAAATAAATAGAAAATATAATATAACGGGTCCAAGAATAGGGTTGAAGGAGCTTTTAGTGCAGTACCTATAAAATGGGCTACATTTCATGAAGCAATTTTATTTTTAGCAGAATGGAAATCTCAAATTAGTAAAGAATTTGATATAACATTTGGGCCTAAATTTTCATTTATTTTATCAGAAACTAAAAATTATGCTTATCCTGCTTTGTTTTTAAGTATTGAAACAGATTTTAATTTTAGAGTAAAAGAAAATCTTAAAGTTTATACATCTTTAGAAGCAGGATTAGGTCTAGAATGGGCTATAGCTTATTCAAATAAGAAAGTAACTTTTAGTAACCTTAGATTATTTAAGGGTGTATTTGGTATTAAGCTTAATGATAAGTATAATATAGCAGTTTATAGTAGCTTAGAAGATAAAGGACGTATTGGAGCAGAATTCGGATATATATTTAAATAATTATTTTAAAAGAAAGGGACAATAAATGAAAAAAACATTATTGTTAATTATATTATTAATCTGGGGTGGGATAATCTCCTTTTCTACTAATATTAGTGGACCGAGATATAGACTTGAGGGAGCTTTTGGTTTTATTAATGATAAAATTTCTGAAAACTATAACTATTATTCAGGAGCTATTTCATTTTTACCAGAGTGGAAATTACAGGTTAATGATAGATTTGATATTACTATCGGTCCAAAAATCACAGTAAATACAACTACTATAAAATATACTAATGGATTATTAATAATATCTAGTTTAATTTTAAGTGGTGAGGCAAATTTTAATTATAAAGTAAAGAATAATATTAGAATATATTTAGGTCTAGAAGCTGGAACAGGAGTAGGATTTCAAAGATATTCTTCCATTGATAATAGTGAAAATATGAAATTAAGTGAAAATTCAAGCGATGTACATTATAGTCGTGAGTTTACAGCTATAAGTAAAATTGCATTAGGTATTAAATTAAATGATAGATATAATATAGCTATTTATACTGGAGATGCAAAAGCGTTGTTAGGAATAGAAGTAGGTTATACTTTTTAATGGAAGGAAATAATACATGAAAAAATTAATATTATCAATATTTTTGTTTGTTGGATTAGTTTCATTTCCAGCAAAAGTAAAGAATTTAAAACAAAATAGTAAAAAGATTTCTATTACAACTTCAAATAAAGTAAAAGGACCTAGATATAGAGTAGAAGTTTCTGTAGGAGTTGTTGATGTTAGAGATACTGATGGATATAAATTTGTATCAGGAACTATTTCATTTTTACCAGAATGGAAATTTGAAGCTAATAAAAAAATAGATGTTACTTTTGGTCCAAAGATTACAACAAATTTTGGAGCTATTATTAGCCCAATAAAATATAGACCTAGTGTATTTTTAGGTGGAGAAGTTAATTTTAATTATAAAGTAAAAGAGAATCTTAAAGTATACACAGGTATTGAACTTGGAAAAGGAGTAGTATTTGATATAAAAAATAATAATTCTAATAATGTTCAAACAATATTAAGATCTACAGCTAAAATTTCAGTGGGAGTTAAAATTAAAGATAGATATAATTTGGCGATATATACAGGAAATATTAAAGGTATAATTGGATTAGATGTAGGTTATACTTTTTAATAGAAAGGAATATTAAATGAAAAAAATATTATTATTGATATTATTTACCTGGGGGGGGGTGGAAAATTCTTTTTCATTTAATAAGAAATATCATAAAAATAAAATGACTATTTCACGTTCTGATTCTAAAAATAAGAAACAAGAAACGGTTATTTTAAATTCCTCTAAAATAACAGGACCAAGATATAGATTAGAGGGTGCTTTAGGTATAAATACTATTAAGAGTCCAGATTTTTTTCAGGCTATAGCAATCTTGCCTGAATGGAAATCACAAATTTCTAAAAAATTTGATATTACATTTGGACCTAAATTAACATTATTTTTATCAGAAACTGAATCAGCAGGAACAGTAATTACGAAATATAAGGCAGTTTTTGGAATAGAATCTGATTTTAATTTTAAAGTAAAAGAGAATATTAAATTATATATAGGATTAGAAGCAGGATTAAGTGGTGGAATTGAATTAATATCTAATACTATTGGACCAGATTTTCTTTTTATTATAAAAGCAGCCTTAGGTACTAAGATAAATGATAAATATAATGTTGCTATTTATTCTTCTTTTTTTGAAAAAGGATTTGTAGGAATAGAATTTGGATATACATTTAAATAATTGATTTTTAAAGAAAGGAAGCAATGAATGAAGAAAATATTATTATCAATGATTTTATTATTAACTGTTGGTGAAATTTCTTTTTCAGCTCCAGAAAGTACTCAAAGAACTAGAAGAAGAAATACTAATACTTTAAGAAATAGAAATCAAAATAGAAGAGTGGTAGATGCTAATAATTCTACTAATAAAAATAGTTCGAATAATGTACAACAAAGAACAACTAAATCTAATGTTGTTGTTGAAAGAGAAAAGAATAATAATGTAAAACAAGTAATGCTTCCTAGTAAAAGTAATTTAACGGGACCAAGATATAGATTAGAGGGGGCTATTAGTGCGGTTCCTACAAATAAGTGGGCTACATTTTATCAAGTTATTTCATTTTTACCTGAATGGAAATATCAGATTAATAGAAGAGTTGATATTACATTTGGACCTAAAGTTTCATTTGTGTTAACTGAAATTAAAGAATATCAGTTTATAGCTGGATTTGTAGGTGCTGAAGCAGATATTAATTTTAAAGTAAATGATGCTCTTAAAGCTTATTTAGCTTTAGAATATGGGGTAGGGTTAGAATGGTGGATAAAATATCATGATGGAAGCAATAAATTTTCTGAAAAACTTAGATTAATTAAAGGAACCTTTGGTTTCAAAATTAATGATAAGTATAATGTTGGAATTTATAGTAGTTTAGAAGGAAAAGGTCGTCTTGGGGTAGAGTTTGGGTATACTTTTAAATAAGTTTAATATTAATAGTATAAAAGGTAGTTAGCAACTACCTTTTTTAAATTTATGATTGAAAATGTAAAAAAGTAAAGGTATAATATAGAAAAATGTTTAGTTAAAATGGAAAGTTGTAGGTATAAAATGAAATATTTTAATGATAATACATTCATTCAATCAAATAGACATGTTAGTATAGTTACTAAACTAGTAGATGAAATAGGTGAAAAATCTATACATACAACTCATAAGTTTGCTTTTATAGTTTCTGGATTAGGAAAAATTAAACTAAATGAAATTGAGTATAAAGTAAAGGAAAATAGTTTAATTTGCATTAATCCATGGAGTACTACAGAAATAACAGAAGTAAATGTATCTATGAATATATTGGTTTTTTCGTATAATAATTCATACATAACTAGGATAGTAAATCAAATTAGATCTGAATATATTGATATATTTAATAGTATTGAAAAATTAAGTAAAATAGATTTAAATGGTAGAGCTGGAACTAAAATTAAAAAGATATTACTTGAGATAAGAAATGAAATAGGTGATGATAATATTTTAGAATCCATAGATAAATTTATTGCAGGAGCTTATTCTGAAATATTTATTATTTCTAAATTTTTAGAACTATTTGTAGTATTATCCCGTAATAGTAAAAAACTTAAAAATGAGAAAAATAATTATTCTGAGGCACAGATGTTAATTAAATATATACATGCACATTCTAATGAAAAGCTTACTATTAATAAGCTTGCTGTAATCTTTTTTATAAGCGAATCAACTGTTAGAAGACATATAGAAGAACATACTGGTTTAACTTTTAATGAACTATTATACAAGATAAGACTAGCTAAAACAGAAGAATTATTACTTTATACAAATATGAGTTTAGATGAAATAGCCAATGTATCAGGATTTGTAGATGGTTCACATATTACAAAAATTTGGAATATGAAAAAGAATATGACTCCTACATCATATAGGAATATGTATAGAGATTCATTTACTGGATTTAATGAAAATGATAAGAAAATAATTTTTGAAATAATTAACCATATCAACACAGAATATATGCAGGATATTAAAATAGAACAAATATCTAAAATGTATGATATTTCAGAAATAAAGATAAATAAATTACTTTTATCATATGTTGATAGAAACTTTAGTACATATTTAAATCATATTAGAATAAATAAGGCATGTGAACTATTGATTGATACAGATATACCTATAATAGATATATGCTTTGAAGTGGGGTATAACAATATTAAGTCATTTAATAATAATTTTAAGAAAAATAAAAATATGACACCTACATGTTTTAGGGAGTATAAAAAAATTGACAACGATATGTAACTAAAGTATAATAAAAAGAAGTTTTGTAATTTTAGGAGAAAATAATGGAAAAGATTAAAGGAATTAACCCAGTAATAGAGATTTTAAAAAGTCAAACTACTATTGAAAAATTAGAGATATATAAGGGAATAAATAAATTACATATTAAGAAATTACTCGAACTTGCAAGTAAGAAAAATTTAAAAATATTTTATACTGATAAAAGAGATGATAATTCTCAAGGTGTTGTAGCATATATATCAGAATATGATTATTATGTTGATTTTGTAGCCTTTTTAGAAAAAGAATTAATGAAAGAAGAATCAACTATAGTAATACTAGATCAGATACAAGATCCAAGAAATTTTGGAGCTATAATCAGATCTTGTGAATGTTTTGGAGTAAGTGGAATAATAATGCAGGATAGAAATAATGTAAAGGTTACAGAAACTGTTGTTAAATCATCAACAGGGGCTATAGAACATGTAGATATAGTTCAGGTCACTAATATAGCTGACACTATAGAAAAACTTCAAAAATACGGATACTTTGTTTATGGTGCAGAAGCTGATGGAGAAAAGTTCTATTATGAAGAAAAATACCCTAAGAAAAAAGCATTAGTTTTAGGAAGTGAAGGTAAGGGTATGAGAAAAAGAGTTAGAGAAAGTTGTGATAGTATATTAAAAATCCATTTAAAAGGAGAAATAAATTCATTAAATGTATCTGTTGCAGCAGGAATACTATTATCTGAGATGAGTAAATAGGAGGTAAAAATGGCTAAAGAGTATAGTGCTAAAGAAATAGAAAAAAAATGGCAGGAAATATGGGATAAAAATAAAGTTTTTAAAACTGAAAACAAGGTTGAAGGTAAGAAAAATTATTATACTTTAGAAATGTTTGCTTATCCATCAGGTAAATTACATGCTGGGCATTTAAGAAATTATACTATAGGAGATGCTATAGCAAGGTATAAGAAAATGAAAGGATTTAATGTATTACATCCATTTGGGTGGGATTCATTTGGATTACCAGCTGAAAATGCAGCTATAGATAATGGTGTTAATCCAGCAATATGGACAGAAGAGAATATAAAGAATATGAAAAGACAATTAAAGTTAATGGGACTTTCATATGATTGGGATAGAGAAATTGAAACTTATAAAAAAGAATACTATAAATTCAATCAAAAATTCTTTATAGAAATGTATAAAAAAGGATTAGTTTACAAAAGAAAATCATATGTAAATTGGTGTCCAGATTGTAATACTGTACTTGCTAATGAACAGGTTGAAAATGGTAAATGTTGGAGACATGGTAAGACTTTAGTAATACAAAAAGAATTATCTCAATGGTATTTTAAAATAACAGATTATGCAGATGAATTACTTAAAGGTCATGAGCAGTTAAAAGGTCATTGGCCAGATCAGGTACTTTCTATGCAAAAAAACTGGATAGGTAAATCTAGTGGAAGTGAGGTAATATTTACTTTAGAGCATGGGGGAAAAGAAATAGAAATACCTGTATTTACTACAAGAATAGATACTATTTATGGTGTTACATATATTTCTATAGCTCCTGAATTACCTTTAGTATCTGAGATAGTATTAAAAGAAAAACCTGAATTAAAACCATTAATAGATGAGATGATTAATGAAGATAAGATTTTAAGAGAAGCTCAAGATAAAGAAAAAACTGGAGTATTTACAGGTCTTTATGTAAAGCATCCATTAACTAATGAAATGATACCAGTTTATATAGCAAATTATGTATTAATGGATTATGGAACAGGTGCTGTTATGGGTGTTCCAGCTCATGATGAAAGAGATTTTGCCTTTTCTAAAAAATATGATTTAGGTGCAAAGGCTGTAATTAAAGCTAAAAATCCAGAAGATGATTTTGATGGGAATAAACCTTTTTTAGGAAAAGGTGAGTTAATTAATTCTGAGGAATTTAATGGAATATATAATATAGAAGTAAAAGATAAAATAATTGAAAAATTAGAAAAGATTGGAAAAGGACATGTAGCAGTAAATTATAGGTTACATGATTGGTTAATAAGTAGACAAAGATACTGGGGAACACCTATTCCAGTTATATATGATGAAGACGGGAATATACATTTAGATGAAAATTTACCAGTAGTTTTACCTACAGATGTAGATTTTAGTGTTAAAGGAAATCCTCTAGAAACATCTAAAAGTTTCAAAGAAGTTATATTACCTAATGGTAAAAAAGGATATAGGGAAACAGATACTATGGATACCTTTGTTGATTCTTCATGGTATTATTTAAGATACTTAGATCCTAGCAATGAGAATTTAGCATTTTCAAAGGAGGATTCTGATAATTACACTCCTGTTGACCAATATATAGGTGGAATAGAGCATGCTGTAATGCATTTACTTTATTCAAGATTTTTCCACAAGGTGTTTAGGGATTTAGGATATTTATCTACTGATGAACCATTTAAGGGATTACTTACTCAAGGTATGGTACTTGATTATTCATATTATTCTAATAATGAAAGAAGATATTTATATAAAGAAGAGGTTGAGATAAAAAATAAGAAGGCATTTAGTATAAAAACAGGAGAGGAATTAATTTCTAAACTTGAGAAAATGTCTAAGTCAAAGAATAATGGGGTAGATCCAGAAAAAATTATTCAAGAATTTGGAGCAGATGCTGCTAGAGTCTTTTCTTTATTTGCTGCACCACCTGAAAAAGAATTAGAATGGAATGCAAATGGTGTTGTAGGAGCATATAGATTTATTAATAGAGTATACTTAATGGTACAAGAATGTTTAGATATATTAACAGCTAATTATTTAGAAATAGATTTAAGTAAAAGAAATAAGGAAGATGAAAAGCTTCAAAGAAAAACTCATCAAACTATAAAAAGAGTTACAGATAGTATGGAAGATAATTTCCACTTTAATACTGCCATAGCAGGGAGCATGGAACTTATTAATGAGTTAACTACATATAAGCAAAATGTGTTAGATATGGATAATAAATCTAGTGAATCAAATAAAATTTTTAAAGAGTCAATGATATCATTAATATTAATGTTGGCACCTTTTGCACCTCATTTATCTGAAGAAGTTTGGGAAATATGTAAAATGGAAGGATATGTATCTAACGCTGCTTGGCCTACATATGTTGAAGAACTTACTCATGTTTCAGAAATAACTATAGTAATTCAAGTAAATGGAAAAGTTAGAGGAGAATTTGAAACTAACATTAATGTAAGTAAAGAAGAAATTATTGAAAAAGCTCTTTCAAATGAGAATGTACAAAGAAATATTGAAGGAAAAGAAGTTTTAAAAACTATAATAGTACCTAACAAATTAGTAAATATAGTTGTAAAATGATGTAAGTAGAGTCTTAGACTCTACTTATTAATATTTTTGAGGAGTTGAAATACAATGAAAAATTTAAAATCTGAATTAATACTATTTATTGTCGCTATAATCTGGGGAACTGGATTTATAGCTACAAAAATTGCTGTTGATAGTGGTATGGAGATATATAATATACTATTTGTAAGATTTTTAATTTCAACTATTTTACTTTACTTTATGCTTAAAATAAAGAAAATTAAAGTAGAAATGATAGAATATAGGGCAGGACTTATACTTGGTAGTATACTTGTTTTAGCATATATGATGCAGACTTTTGGACTATATTATACTACTCCTGCAAAAAATTCTATTTTAACTGGACTTTGTGTAATATTTGTTCCATATATGTCCTACTTATTATATAAAACAAGGGTAGATAAGTACACTTTTATTGCCTCTATACTTGCATTTATAGGTATATATATGTTATCAGGAAATTTTTTAGAAACTGTAGAAGGGTTTAATAAAGGAGATTTCTATACAGTAGTATGTGCAATCTTATTTGCACTTCATATAGTATTTACAGGATATTATGTTAATAATATAAATACGGTTGTACTTGCATATGTACAATTTTTAGTTGCAACAATATTATCATTAATATTAGCAATATATTATGATCATTTAAGAGTAATATCAACGTCAGGTATATTAGCATCTCTATATATGGGAGTATTTTGTACTTTTATAGCTTATACCTTACAGATAGTTGGACAAAAAAGAGTTAATTCTTCAACAGCAGCAGTAATATTATCTTTAGAAGTAGTTTTTGCGACTATTTTATCAATATTTTTAGGATATGATAAATTTAATATTTTAATATTATTTGGTTCATTATTAATATTTTTAGGTATAATAATTTCAGAAACTAAATTAGATTTTATGTTTAAAAATAATAAGGGAAAGTAGGAACTTTTGATGTTCCTTTTTTTTTGTATATATTGTATAATATAGGTATAAAAAATAGTAAGGAAGAGTAATGGAAGAAAGAGAATTACAAAGTCTTAAAAGAAGAGCTAAAAAATTAAAAGTTCAATTAGAAAGACATGAAATTTTTATGGAATTATTTGAATATATTAGAAAAAATATACTTATATTAAATCCCATAATATTAGATGTAGAAACTACTGGAATTAGAAAAAATGATGAAATATTGCAATTAAGTATAATAGATCTTAGAAGTAATATAGTCTTTGATAAGTACATGAAACCTAAACATGTTAATGATTGGGAAGAGGCTTTTAAAATACATAATATTTCTCATGAAATGGTAAAAAACAAAAAACATATTTCTTACTATAAAAGAGATATAGAAAAAATATTAAAAAAACATAAATTAATAATAGGGTATGAAGTAAATTCTGATATAGCATTTTTAAAAAGAGCAGGAATAGAGCTTAAATCTAATATAGTATTAGACATAGCCTATATTTTTTCATTATTATTTGAAAATGAAAATATAATAGATAGAAAGATTAGACCTAGTTTATTAGAGGCTTCAAAATTCTATAATTTTGATTTTAATGCCCATGATGCATTAAGTGATTGTATAGCTACTTTACATTGTTTTAAGAGTATATTAGTTGAGAAAAAAGAAAAGTTTGAATTTAAGTATGACCCTCAAGTAATGAAAATTTTAGAAGAAGAGAATAAAGTTTTAGAAAAAGAAGATAAATTAACTAAACTTGCAAGAAAATATGTTAAATTGTATGAAAGTACAGGTAATAAAATAATACTTGATTTAGAGACAACTGGTATTAGAGAAGATGATGAAATAATACAGCTTAGTATTATAGACACTAAAGGTGAAAAATTATTTGATGAATACTTTAAACCTTTAAATGTAAAAGAATGGGAAAGTGCATATAAGATACATAAGATAAGTAATAAGATGCTTGAAGATAAATTAACTATTGAAGAATATAGAGAAGAGATACAATCTATACTTGATGTTACAAGCTATATGGTAGGGTATGGTATAGATTTTGATTATAAGTTACTTAAAAGGCAAGGATTTAATGTAGAACATATTAAAAGAGTAGATATATCAGATTATTTTAAATATATATATAGGAAAATATTTAATAATCCAAAATTAAAAAGACCAAAACTAATAGAATGTTCAAGTTATTATGGATTTAAAGATAAAGGTTTTCATAATAGCCGAGTAGATTGTTTTGCAACACTTGTTTCATATAAAGGGATATATAAAGATATGTTAGAAGAATTGAGTGATAGGAATGAAGGTAAAGATAATTAAAAAAAATACATTAAGTAGTGATGAAATTAAATATTTTTTAGATTATTTAAATGAGAAAAAAATAGAAATAGTTGAGGATATATTATTAGCAGATGTATTAGTTACTTTTGGTGGTGATGGAACATTACTTTCTACAGTAGAGCATTTGAGAGTAAAAAATATACCAGTATTTTCTATTAATTATGGGAGTATAGGATATATGACTAAGATAAGTAGTAAAGATGCCATAACTTCATTTGAAAAATATATTAATGGAGAATATATGATAGATCATAGAAAATTTTTAGAAGTTAGTTTTAAAAATAAGGTTTATTATGGTTTAAATGAGTTAAGTATATTAAAGTTTGCTATAAATTCAAGGCTAATTAATGTAAAAGTAGAGCAAGATAAAAAATTAATAAATGTATATAAGGCAGATGGAATAATAGTTGCAACCCCTACAGGTTCCACTGCTTATTCGCTTTCAGCTGGTGGACCTATAATTGAACCAAATTTAGATGCAATTTGTATAACTCCACTTGCACCTCAAAGTCTTACAACAAGGACTATTATAATTAATGGTAAGAGTGAACTTAAATTTTCAGCATTTGGAAGAAGTGAATATGTTGGTTTAAATATAGATGGAAATCTTCATTTTAAACTATATCCAGAAGATGTAGTTTATGCTAAGCTTTCAGATATGGGAATAGATTTAATATATGTAGATGATTTAAATTATTATGACATATTAAAAGAAAAATTATATTGGATTTAGGGGGTATAGATGTTAAAAGAATTAAAAATTGAAAATTTAGCAATTATTGATGAAATAGACATTAATTTAGAAAAAGGACTTACTGTACTTACAGGAGAAACAGGTGCTGGAAAATCAATAATACTTGATGGATTATCTTTGATTATTGGTGAAAAAGCAAGTAAAGAAATGATAGGTAAAAATAGTGAAAAAGTAAGTATAGAAGCAGTATTTAGACTAGATGATGAACAGATAGAAAAATTAAATACTCTTGAGTATGAATTTGATGAGGAATTAATAATTTCAAGAGAATTTGGACTAGATAATAAGGTAAGAGTGAATAATAAGAGATTTACCTTATCAAATTTAAAGGAGATTAGTAGTAATATTTTAGATTTAGTGGGTCAGCATGATCATCAATATTTACTTAATTCTAATTATCACCTATATTTACTTGATAAGTTTTTAGATAAGGATAGTTTAAAGATTAAGGCTGATATTAAGGAATATATATCAAAAATAGATATATTAAGTGAAGAAATAGAGAATATAAAAAGGGAAAAAAGTGAAGCAATAGAAAAAAGAAATCTATATGAGTATATAGTTGAGGAAATATTTAAGCATAATTTAGAAGTAGATGAAGATGAAGAGCTTGAAAATGAATATAATGAATTATTTAATTCAGGTATGATTACTGATAAATTAACTGAAATACTTGATTTCTTGGATTTTAGTAGCTTTAAGAAGATAAAAAAAGATTTAGAGAAATTAAGTGAGTATTCAAATAAATATAATGAGTTAAATGATAGATTTAATAATGTTTATGAAGAATTAAATGATATAGTAGATGAACTTTCATCTTCTCTTACTGGTGTAGATAATAATCCATATAGGTTAGAAGAAGTAAATGATAGGTTAAATATTATAAAAAAACTTAAACTTAAATATGGTTCTAGTATTAAGGAAATACTTGAATATGGAGAAAATATTAAAAATAAGCTTGAATTAATAGAACATTCTTATGAAGCCTTATATGAGAAAGAAAAAGAATTAGAAGAGAATATAAAGGGATATAAGAAATTAAGTAAAAAACTTTCTACACTTAGAAAAAATAAGGCTAAAACATTAAAAGATAATGTTATGAATGAATTAAAAGAATTAAATATGCCCTCAGTAGTATTTGATATAGAATTTACAGAACTTGATAGAATACACATAAATGGTAATGATGGAGTTAAATTCTTAATTTCTACTAATAAGGGAGAAAAATTAAAAGATTTATCTAAGATAGCTTCAGGGGGAGAAATATCTAGAATAATGCTAGCTCTTAAAATAGTCTTTTCAAAAGTAGATCATATTTCTTGTTTGATATTTGATGAGATAGATACAGGTATTTCAGGAGAGACTGTAATTAAAATAGCAAACAAGCTTAAAGAGTTATCAAATAATGTTCAGATAATATGTGTAACTCATTCACCACAAATAGCTGCAAAGGCTAATAATCAATTTTTAATATATAAGGAAAGTGATGAGAAGAATACAAGAACTAAGATAAAGAAATTAAATGAGGAAGAAAGAATAAAAGAAATTGCTAGAATATTATCAGGAGATAATATAACTAAGGCAAGTTTAGAAATAGCAAAAGAGATGATGAAATAATAACATTTTATATTGACAATGAAAGAAAACGATGTCTCTTATATAAGAGGTGCACACCATTAAATGTTCCCTCAAATATATGAAGAAGGTGATAAAATGTTTAATTTCAATTAGATGTTAGATGGAAGTATAGGAGGCTTTTATATCTTATTAAGCCTTGTAGTAGGATTACTAATAAGGAAATATGTAAAAAATTTTGATGATTTTCTAGTTGCAGGAAGAAGTGTTGATCTTTATGTTGGAATGGTTTCTCTTGCTGCCACAGAATTTGGAATTATAACATGTATGGCTGCTGGACAATTAGGTTATAAATATGGATTTTCAGGAGCAACAGTAGGTGTTCTTATGGCTATAATCATGTTTACTGTAGGTAAAACAGGATTTTGTATAGAACCATTAAGAAAAGCTGGAGTTGTAACTATACCAGAATTTTTTGAAAAGAAATTTGGTAAAAAAATTAGATGGGCTACAGGTGTAGTTATAGTTCTAGGTGGACTTTTAAATATGGGAGTTTTTCTTAGGACAGGTGGAGAATTTTTAGTTTATGTTGCTGGATTAAATCCACGTTATTTAGAAATTACAATGACTATACTTTTACTTATAGTAGCCTTATATACAATATTTGGTGGAATGCTTTCAGTTTTAGTTACAGATTATATGCAATTTATTCTTATGAGTGTAGGACTTACTTTAACTACATTTATAATCTTTTATAAAGTTGGTTGGAATAAATTATTTAATACTGTTATAGAAAAATATGGGGCAGGAGGATTAAATCCTTTTGTGCATCCTCAATTAGGTTGGCAATATGTTCTTTACACAGCCTTAGTTTTAAGTGCTACTGTTTTAACATGGCAAACTATGGTATCACGTGTATTATCTGCTAAAGATGAAAAAGTTGCAAAAAAGATGTATACAAGAACAAGCTTTTTCTATATAGTTAGATCTTTAATCCCTGTAATATGGGGAATTACAGCACTTTCTTTTATAACACTTGAATCTATAGGAGGAGTGCATATAAAGGCTATGTCTAAGATGCTATCTTTACTTCTTCCTAGTGGAATTATAGGGATACTTGTAGCAGCTATGCTTGCAGCAGATATGTCAACAGATTCATTATATCTATTAGGTTGGGCTAGTGTTATATACAATGATATATTAATAATATTTCATAAGAATTCATGGAAAGAGAAAAAAGAAATTTTTGTAAATAGATTGTTAGTAGCTTTAATAGGAATATTTTTACTTTTATATGGATTATGGTATCCTTTAAAATCAGATTTATGGGTATATATGACTCTTATAGATACAATTTATTCAGTAAGTGTATCAACTTTATTAATTGCAGCATGTTACTTTAAAAAATCAAATGAATGGGGTGCTTATGCATCAATAATTATTGGAGCATTAACTCCTATTAGTTTTTTAGTAGCACAACAAATAGAAGTTTTAAAACCTTATGCAGATAAAATAGGACCATATTATTCAGGAATAGCATCATTTGTATTTACATGGATAGCTATGATATTGGGTTCTTATTTAAAAATTCTATTTTCTAAAAATGAAGTGAAGTAAATGTAAATATTAATATTATTCTGGAAATTTTTAATAGTTTTTGGGCTTATTTGGTATGTAAGTACTATAATAATAGTTGGAATAAAGGGATCTAGGAATATAAAGGAAATGCTGGAGGCTGTAAGTAATGAAAAAAAATAATGTTTTATTTATTATTGCAGATGATTTAGGAGCATGGGCATTAGGTTGTTATGGTAATAAAGATGCTATAACTCCCAATATAGATAAATTAGCAGAAAAAGGTAAAATATTTGAAAATTTTTTCTGTGTTTCACCTGTATGTTCTCCTGCAAGAGCTTCAATTTTTACAGGGAGAATACCATCATAACATGGAATACATGATTGGATTGATGAATGGGAAAATGGTACAACAACAGAAGATTATTTAAAAGATCAATCTACATTTGTAGACATTTTATCAAAAAATGGATATACTTGTTGTATGAGTGGAAAATGGCATATGGGACTTGCAGATAAAGCTCAAAAAGGTTTTCATTATTGGTATTCACATCAAAAGGGTGGAGGACCATATTATAAAGCACCTATGTATAAAGATGAGAAGTTAATATATGAGGAAGAATATATAACTGATAAAATGACAGATTATGCTATAGAATTTTTAAATAAAGAAAAAGAACCGTTCTTTTTAAATGTTAATTATACAGCTCCTCCTTCACCATGGGACAGGAAAAATCATAAAGAAGAAATCTTAAAACTATATGATAATTGTAAATTTGAATCTTGTCCTAGAGATCCATATCACTCTTGGAAGATAGCTGAAACATTTGAGGGAAATGAGGAAGAAAGAATAGAGATTCTTAAAGGATATTTTGCAGCATTAACTGCTATGGATATGGGTATAGGAAAAATAATTAATGAACTTGAAAAAAAAGATATTCTTAAAAACATCCTTATAATCTTCACTAGTGATAATGGTATGAATATGGGACATCATGGTATTTTTGGAAAAGGTAATGGAACTAGTCCTTTAAATATGTATGATAGTTCTATTAAGGTTCCTTTTATAATATATAAAAAAGATGAAACAGAAGCAGAAATAGTAACTAATTTATTAAGCCATTATGATATTAGATCTACATTGCTTGAATATTTAGGTTTAGATGACATAGAAGATGAACATGTTGATTATCCTGGAAAGAGTTTTTCAGAAATACTTAATAATAAGATTGATAATGATAAAAACGTTGTGATATATGATGAATATGGTCCAACAAGAATGATTAGAAATGAGAAATATAAATATGTTCATAGATATCCTGATGGACCACATGAATTCTATGATTTAGAAAAAGATAAAAATGAGAATATAAATGAGATTAATAATGAAAACTATAGAGAAATTATAGATGAGATGAGAAAAGAACTTGAAATATGGTTCTTAAATTATGTGAATAAAGAAATTGATGGTGCGACATTACCAATTTATGGTGCAGGTCAGAAAAGGTTTGCAGGTAAATGGGGAGGTTATGCAAGAGATACTTTTGGAAGATATCATTCAAAATTCATATTTTCATCTGATGCTAAACTAGATGAAAAAACAGAAACAAAAATAGAAAATAAAATACAGTAAAATAGGATAGAGGGGAACATGGTAGAAGTAAACTCATTTTTAGATTATCTTAAATTTGAAAAAGGTAATGCTGATAAAACTATAGAAAGTTATAGAAATGATTTATATACTTTTTTTAAAAAAGTAAATAAAAAAGTATGTGATATAACTAGTGATGATATTTATCAGTATATAGAAAAGCTAAAGGAGAAGTATACATATAATACGGTTATTAGGAAAATAAGTAGTATAAAATCCTTTTTTAAGTTTTGCTATATTGAAAAAATAATTAAAAATGATCCAGCAAATAAAATACATAATTTAAAAAAAGAGAAAAGACTACCAAATGCTCTAAGCTTTGAAGAAATTAATGCCATAATACAAAGCTTTAATCATGAACCAGTAAATAGAAGAAATCAGTTAATAGTTAAGTTTTTAGTGGCAACAGGTGCTAGAATTTCAGAAGTAATTAATTTAGAAATTAAGGATATAGAAAATTCTGATTTTGAATTTGCTAAACTTTATGGTAAGGGAAGTAAATATAGATTTGTCCCGATATATTTAGAACTTGAAAAAGAAATAAAGGAATATATAAAGGATATAAGACCTAAAATTAAGGGTAGTGAAAGAAGTTATTTACTTTTCCCTGGAATTAGAAGAGAAAACTTTTGGAAAATATTAAACAAACATGCACAAAATGTTGGTATAGAGAAAAAAATACATCCACATATATTTAGACATTCTACTGCAACAATGATGATAGAAAATGGTGCTGATATTAGAGTAGTTCAAGAATTATTAGGACATGTGAGTATTACAACTACTGAGGTTTATACTCATGTTGAGAAGTCTAAACTTAAGGAAATATATAAAAAAGTAAAAATTGGAGAAGAAGATGAATAAGAAATTAAGAAAGAAATATGGTTATGAAGGTTTATTTTTAATACTCTTTATTGTAATAGGAGTAATATTTAAGTTTCAATTATTAGTTGAAAAAAATATAGTGTCTTTAGTAGTTTTAACTACGAGCTATGTTCTTTTAAATGTATGTATATTAAAAAATATATATAATTCATCGTTTCCAATATTTATAATAAATATTATGTTTGTTGTGGATACATTAGTACTTTTTACGGGAACAATAAATTTATCGTACCTTATTCTATACCATTTAATTTATCTATTATTTTTATTAATAATATATAAAACAGATGGTATAGTAAGGGTAAGAAGAGGAGCAATTTTTTACATATTATACGGAATATTTAAGATGGTATTTATATACTTTTTACTAGCTTAACATTGAATAGATTTTGTATTTATGTTAAAATCAGGTTATGATACTTGAAAATGATATATTAAAAAAAATAGAAAAAATTAAAGATAAAATAATTAATGCTAGAGTTGAAAAAAATAAATATTTAGGAGAATATAAGGAAAGGGTTATAGTAGCATTAACAAAACAAGAATTAGAAGAAAAATTTATATATCCTGAAGTAATTAAAGCATTAAGAAAAAAAATAGCATATAAAATGATAGTTTCAAGAGATGTTGACTTATCAAAACTTAAAAAATATATATCTCTTTCAAAAAAGATGAAAATAGCTTGTAAAATGGTTGATGGACTTAGTTATACTGGAGAAGTTGGCTTGGTTGTAATATCTGATAATGAAGTTAAAAATAGGAGTGAAGATCCTATAGTATTAAGCTTTAAAGAAAGAATATTAAATGCAGGCTTAGATATAGTTTTTTATCAAGCTATGGGAAAGAAAATATCAAAAAAATATTATGAGATAATAAAAGAAAAATTGCCAGAACTTGAAGAGTATTATGAACCTATAAGATTTTTTGATAAAATTACAGGTACTATTTGCCCTATAACACAAAAATTAGAAGATTAACGGAGGAAACATGGTTGAAGGATTCAAAATAGAAGGTAAAAGACCTTTAAATGGTGTAATAGAAGTAAGTGGAGCAAAGAATGCAGCACTTCCTATAATAATAGCAACGCTTATAGAAAAAGGGGAACATATATTAAGAAATGTACCTGATTTAAGAGATATTAGAATATTGTTCCAATTATTAGAAGATTTTGGAATGAAGATTGAAAAATTAGATAGTAGTAGTTATAAAATAATTAATGATGGATTTAAAAGAAATGAAGCAAGTTATGAAATAGTTAAGCAAATGAGAGCTTCATTTTTAGTTATGGGGCCTATGGTTGCTAATTTACAAGAATCAATAGTTTCACTTCCAGGTGGTTGTGCTATAGGAAGCAGACCAGTTGATATACATTTAAAAGGATTTGAAGCATTAGGAGCTGAAATTACTCAAATAAGAGGATATGTTCATGTTGTTTCTGAAAATCTTAAAGGGGCAGATATAGCGTTAACTTTCCCTTCAGTAGGTGCAACACAAAATCTACTTATGGCTGCTGTTAAAATTCCTGGTAAAACTAGAATAATTAATGCAGCAAAAGAACCAGAAATAGTTGATTTAGGTAATTATTTAATAAAAATGGGAGCAAAGATTGAAGGTCTTGGAACTAATACTATAACTATTGAAGGTGTAGAAAAATTACATGCTGTAGAATATTCAATTATGCCTGATAGAATAGAAGCAGGAACATATGTTATTGCCTCAATAGTTACAGATGGAGATTTGAAAATTAAAAATGCTAATATTGAGGATTTAGGAGTATTTAAAAATCAACTTGAATTTATAGGAGTTAAATTTGAAAAAGAAGGAGATATATTAACTGTTAAGGGTAAAGTTAAAGATTTAAAACCTACAAGAATAGTTACTATGCCACATCCAGGATTTCCTACAGATATGCAGGCTCAAATGATGTTATTACTTTCATTAATTAAAGGTCATAGCGAAGTTGAAGAAACTGTATTTGAAAATAGATTTATGCATGTTCCTGAATTAAATAGAATGGGAGCAGATATAACTATAAGACATGGTATAGCAAATGTTGAAGGTGTAGAAACTCTTTATGGAACTAATGTAATGGCTTCAGATTTAAGGGCAGGAGCAGCTTTAGTTATAGCTGGACTTATAGCAGATGGAGATACTATTTTAAGTAGAATATATCATATAGATAGAGGATATGATAAATTAGAAGAAAAATTAAATAAAGTTGGAGCAAAAATAGAAAGAATAAAACTTGAAGTTTAATAGAAATGGGAGATTATAAAATCTCTCGTTTTTATTTAACTATTGACAAAAAATGGGGGGGGGGGTATAATATTTAAAGAGATTTAAGATGTTAGAACGATTTAATAAAGGTATTTTGTTAAAATTATGTTTATTTCTTAATCTTTATTTGAATATAAAAAACAAATTTTAATATTTTACTTATAGTTATAATAATTGTTAGATTTAAAAAAGTTTCAAAATATGAAATTTAACGATGAAAAATTTTTAAAGAGAGGGAAAATGAAGAATATTAAGAGTTATGAATTGAAAAAAATTTTAAAAAATAAGGTGAGTATAAATGATCAAACAATAATAAGATATTTAATTTTTGGATTTACAGGATTATCATCAATGTCTTATGGATCTTGGTTGGCAATAGATGATAATAATGGAACAGTGGGTGTATACAATAGTTACAATGATCATGGAGAATATAATACTAAAAATAATATTATACTAGCATATCATAATAGTGCAAATAATACTTCAAGTTCAGTAATAATAGGAGCTGGAGGAAGAACATACGGTAAAGGTTCAGAAAATGTGGTAATAGGGTTTAATGCTATATCTGAGAAGGCAGAAAGTGTTGTAATAGGTGCTAATACAAAATCAGATGTAAAAAAATCTGTAATACTTGGTTCTCATGCACATGTTTATAGAAATCATTTTGGAATAACAAACCATATAAAGGACGATGAAGAACAAGGGGTTGCAATAGGAAATGCAGTTTTCTCAACAGCACAAGCAACATCTGTAGGAAATAATACTTATGCTATAGGAAGATCATCTATAGCAATAGGTAATGATGATGTATCTTCATATGTTCAGCCTATTACTAAATATGATTTTAATACATATTTTAAAACACTTTACAGTAATATAGATTCTAGTGGAAAGGTATATGGATATGGAAGTAATGGAGGAACAGATTCTACTAAACATAAATATTCACCAACATTAGCCCAAGGACATGGATCAATAGCCATAGGTTCACGGTCTATAGCTTATGCTGATGGAGCAACAGCTTTAGGAACTCTTGCATATGCTTTAAAGAAAGGTTCAACAGCAGTAGGAACACTAACAAGAGCAGAAGGAGAAGGGGCAATAGCAATAGGAAGAGAGACTAACGTATTTTCTCCAAATGCTATAGCTTCAGGTAATAAGACATTAGTTCTATCAGAGGGTGGAGCAGCATACGGATTTTCAGCTATTTCAGGAGGACAA
>LJRV01000235.1 GCA_001612575.1 Streptobacillus notomytis | reverse complement strand
ACTTGGTATTGGAACTAAAATTAATGGTTGAAATGTTGATATAGATTTGTATTTTAATATTAGTGAAAGTCAAAAAACTAATGTTGAGTTATTATTTGGAGTATGAAATAGCTGGTAACATATTGAAGAGTGTTTTAATTCTTCTTCTTATTATAATATAATTAAAAGAAAAAAAAAGAGCAAAGAGATCTCTACAACTTTAATGAAACAGTATAATGTAATAAAAAAGAAATACAAGGAATATATAC
>LJRV01000234.1 GCA_001612575.1 Streptobacillus notomytis | reverse complement strand
GGTGCTTTTACGGGAGCAATTCGCTACCATAAAGGCGTGTTTGAACGTGCCGCAGGCGGTACGCTGTTTCTGGATGAAATTGCCGAGATTCCTTTAGAGCTTTAAGCTAAATTATTACGGTTGTTAGAAACAGGTGTATTTACGCTAGTTGGTGGTGAAAAACCGATTCAAGCCAATGTCCGAATTATTACAGCAACACATAAAGCTTTACGCGAAGAGGCTAAGGCTGGGCGTTTCCGTCATGATCTACTCTACCGTCTACGCGTAATTCCAATTTTCATACCACCACTCAGAGAGAGAAAAGTCGATATTC
>LJRV01000233.1 GCA_001612575.1 Streptobacillus notomytis | reverse complement strand
AAAAACATTAACATACCACCTAAAAATATTGCAATTATTGATAAATCATACATCATAAATCTATCTTTCTTTATTTGATAACATAATTATATTGCTATTTATTTAAATTTGTCAAGTATCAATACAAAAAAACAGTAAAAAAAAATGCGATAAAAGCATAAATGGTTTGGATGGCTTGATTAGAACCATCGTATCGTGGATTCAAGTTCCACTGCCTTACCGCTTAGCTACAGCCCAATAAGACAAGAACTATTTTACGT
>LJRV01000232.1 GCA_001612575.1 Streptobacillus notomytis | reverse complement strand
TTTCTCGCCTGTTGAAGGCGCAATGATTAGTGTTGCTGCGATTGTGTTCATTATGGGATTGAACTTATTAACAGTTCGATTGTTTGGTGAATTAGAGTTCTGGTTTGCACTTATTAAAATCCTTGCGATTATTATTTTAATTGCAGTGGGTCTGTGGATGATCTTTACAGGCTTTACGTCTACTACAGGTGAAGTCGCTTCATTTACTCATCTTTGGGCAAATGGCGGTTTCTTCCCAACAGGTGTGCATGGCTTCTTGGCTGGTTTCCAGATTGCAATTTTTGCTTTCGTGGGTGTTGAACTTGTGGGAACAACAGCCGCGGAAACTAAAGAC
>LJRV01000231.1 GCA_001612575.1 Streptobacillus notomytis | reverse complement strand
GCTAATGCAGCTAAACCGCTCATTGGACGAATCATTACTTCAAAATCAACAATTTTACCCTGCTCATTAAAACGAATCATATCAATACCTTTTAATGATTTATCTCCCACATCCGCACTAAACTCTAGCACTACATTTTCACCATCTCCCGTGTAAAATTCTCGATGATAGGTAAAATTCTGAAATACCTGAATTACATTGGTGAGAATAAAGAAAACAACTTGTCTTCCCTCATAAGGTTTATAAGCAACCGGTGAATGGAAAACGACTTCATCTGCCAGCAAATCATTTACGTTCGATAAGTCATTTGATTGAATCATGTG
>LJRV01000230.1 GCA_001612575.1 Streptobacillus notomytis | reverse complement strand
CTAAATATACACTAGATGCAACAACAATGAAAGATGATAAATGGGAAGGCGAACGAACCTCAAAATAAGTATCATTAAAAGGTAAAGATCATATACAATGAATAACACTTAATAAAGCAAAAGACCCAACCATAATCTTAACAGATAAAGACAGAAAAGCAACAATTAAGATAGCAGGAGGATAAAAAGAACCAACAATATCACTTAAGACAGCAGGAGACAAAGGACGAGGAGTAGTAAAGGGACTAAGAGATCTAACAGAAAGAGATCCAGGCCATTATGCAGTAAATAAGAGATATGTAGATGAAAGATTAACAACAGCAACAAGTGGAGTAGCAAATGCAATAGCAGCAGCAAGTATACCACAGATAAGTAATGTAGGAGATAGAAGACATAATATAGGAGCATCTTATGGATATTATGAAGGACAATCAGCTTTTGCAATAGGATTAAGTGGAATAAATGAAGTAGGGAATGTATTATATAAGGCG
>LJRV01000229.1 GCA_001612575.1 Streptobacillus notomytis | reverse complement strand
AAAAAAAATAATAAGAATGAGAAAATATTTTTCTTTAGAAAATACAATAAAGATAAAAGTTCAAAAAATGAATGGATAAGAAAAATAAATGAAAATAGTTAAAATGAAAATACTGCTGATAGTTTTAAAAAATTATTGAAGTTTTTAGATATCAAAAATAAAATAATACATACATGAGACGATGTACTAATTACTATTTGGATAGTAAATGAATACAAGATTACAAA
>LJRV01000228.1 GCA_001612575.1 Streptobacillus notomytis | reverse complement strand
GAGTGTTATGATTTAGAATGAATATATTTACGCATAGCAAAGATAAATAGCTTAAATAAAATACTAAATCCAAAAACATGTAAGCTGAGTCCTAACACAAGGCTCACCGCTATAAACATGATTAAATTATTTGACTCGCTTGTATAGACTTTTTGCCCAATCATTAAATAGTTTTTATTAGTTGGTAAATTTGGCGTTTTTTTTGCTTACTATCTAAGGCGTTATCTAACATACTTAATTTGATTGTTGTATAAATGATGATTCAAACCATCTTGCTCTCTTATGGTGTTTTTTTCACATGAAAAATGCACTAAATAAACACATCTTTTTATTTTGCACTCTATTTGTGCACGGAGTGTCATAATGAAGTTATTGGCTTCATTACTCACTTTACTCATTCTATGTGGATG
>LJRV01000227.1 GCA_001612575.1 Streptobacillus notomytis | reverse complement strand
GGTTGGGGAAGTCAGGTACTGCTCGTAAAGTTCTTCAATATACGCTGCACTATCAGCGGAAAGTTCAGTGTCAAGACGCAATGCGTCAGCAACTTCTTGCATTTGTGGACCCATTTCCTATTGCAAAAAATATTACAGGCTGCCTTTTAAGCATACCCATGATGCATAATGTCAAATTGGTAAAAATGACACTACTTACCCAACAGGTCTTCAAGACCATGGGGCGTCATACTACCTAGAGAGAAAACTCCATAGGTAATTAATGAATCACAACGCCCTCAATGGCAT
>LJRV01000226.1 GCA_001612575.1 Streptobacillus notomytis | reverse complement strand
TCAACAAATAATAATTAAAAGGTTTTAAGATGACAAGATAATAAGTTATACAAAGAATCTGAACTTAAAAACTTCTATTATGATAAAACTTCATCAACATACAAACCTAAGAACACAACTACTAATGGAAATAATAACCAATTAACTCCAGTAGATAGTAAAGATGTAATAGTAAACCTAATGCCAAAAGGAAATGGCAATGAACCTATATCTATAGGAAATGTAAAGAGCATTCTAGGAGAAGATGCAACACCAGAAAAAATCAAAGAATTCCTAGAAGATAAAGATGATATATTTAAGAACAATAAAAACAACGTAGCAACAGGAACAGACCTAAAGGCACTAGCAAAAGCAGGTCTTAATTTCTCTGGTAATACAGGATCAGGAGAAGAAGTACATAGAAACCTAGGAGAAAAAGTAATCATTAAAGGAGAAGGGACAGATAATAAAGATGACTTTACTAGTGCAAGTGGAAACATACAAGTTAAATCAGATAATAAGAATGGAGAATTAACATTAAAACTATCAGACAAACTAAAAGAGATGACATCATTTGAAACAAAAGAGTTAGATGATAATAATATTAAATCTAAAACAAAACTAGATAAAGATGGTTTAACAACAATAAATAAAACAGATGATAATAAATACATTATGTCTAAAACAGGACCTAATGGTGTTGAGATAGGTAAATACAATGATAACCCATTAACCAAAGCAAATGAACAAGCAACAAATAGTTCTAAATATACATTAGATGGAACAACAATAAAAGATGATAAAGGGGAAGGGAAACTAACATCAAATAAATTATCATTAAAAGATAAAGATGATAAACAAGGAATAACACTTAATAATGAAAAAGACCCAACTATAATCTTAACAGATAAAGAAGGAAAAGAAACAGTTAAGATAGAAGGAGGAGAAAAAGAACCAACAATATCACTTAAGACAGAAGGAGAAAAAGGACTAGGAGTAGTAAAAGGACTAAGAGATCTAACAGAAAGAGATCCAGGCCATTATGCAGTAAATAAGAGATATGTAGATGAAAGATTAACAACAGCAACAAGTGGAGTAGCAAATGCAATAGCAGCAGCAAGTATACCACAGATAAGTAATGTAGGAGATAGAAGACATAATATAGGAGCATCTTATGGATATTATGAAGGACAATCAGCTTTTGCAATAGGATTAAGTGGAATAAATGAAGTAGGGAATGTATTATATAAGGCGAATTTATCATTAAATACAAAAGGAAAAGTAGGTATAGGAGCAGGAATAAGTTATCAATTTGGAGGAGGAGAGAAGAAGGGAAGAGAAGAGATAGTAATAGAGAGACCAATAAATAAGGAATTAGAAGAACAAAACAAGAAGTTAATAGAACAGAATAAGAGATTAGAGAAGGCCAATAAAGACATAACAGATACAATAGAAGAATTAAAAGAGAGAATAAAGGCATTAGAAGAAAGAAAGATGAATGAATTTAAGTTATATACACTAACGGGCTATAATGTAGGTAAATCAGAATTAACAGAAGAACAGATAAATAGATTAAAAGAGATAGTAGAAGAGTTAAATAGAGGATATGGAGATAGGAAGTTGTATATAACAGGTTATACAGATAGTACATCAGGAGAGGAATTAAATTTAGAGTTAGGATTAAGGAGAGCAAATAAGGTATTAGAGAAGTTAATGGAACATGGATTAAAGGTAGAGATAGTAAAGGTAAGTTCAAGTGGCTATAATAATATAGTAGAGACAAACAAGAATAAGAGAGGTAAACAATCAAATAGAAGAGTGGAGATTGAGGTTAGATGATAAGACCCTTAGGGGTCTTTTTTATTTAAAAATAAAAGTTGAACATATTTTACAAAAAAATATATAAAAATTTTCCATACTAAAACAAATTTTGAAGATATACTTTAATAGAATACAAAATATGTAGGAGGAAGATGTATGGTTATTAATGTAAGAAGTGAAATTAACACTTTGATAAAAGTATTATTACACAGACCAGGTAAAGAATTATTAAATTTAACA
>LJRV01000225.1 GCA_001612575.1 Streptobacillus notomytis | reverse complement strand
CCTGTCTCGTGGGCTCGGCGCTAAAGTGGTAAAAGGTGAAATGCAGTGGCCATAATCTAATGTTTAAGCCATATTAACTTTCAAGAAAGCCGTGACAATTCACGGCTTTTTTACAGAGAAATCGATTTTAAAAGTCAAAAAGCTCTGTAACAATCTACGCAACTTGTATTGTGTTTCTATAAAGGGAAATATTTTGAATATATCTGTCAACTAGAGAAAAAATAAAAAATTGATAAAATTAAACAAGTGCTTATCTATAGTTTCATTTATAAAATAATATAGTTGATTTAAGAAAGTAATTTTAATAAAAAATTGCAGAATTTGTACCGCTATTACTACAAAAGACAACCAATGATACGCACGTTGAGAAAAAAAATTGTGAATTATAGGCAGCGCGAAGATGAACTTTGCATTTAAATGTTTGTCGACATGAAAGGAGAGCTATCATGAAAAAATTAGGTCTT
>LJRV01000224.1 GCA_001612575.1 Streptobacillus notomytis | reverse complement strand
GTACGCACTGCAACTGTATAATAGTCTGCACGAATTCCCGATGTAATAAATGTTTTCTCGCCCGAAACAATATAATAATCACCATCTCTGACAGCTTTAGTCTGTAATGCAGCAACGTAAAACTTTTGGTAAGCGATTAATAGATCATCAAGTAGTACGCCATAAATTGGTAGATATGGCAACCCAACTGACCTCAACGCGGGCATTACTTGAAGAAACAGCATGGAAAATGACTCAGCCGAAGTTACAAGGACCTGAGTTGGTGGCGCAAATTTCAATGCTTAAAAATGTTGCGACTCGCACTATGCAATTTTGTGCTGATGCGGCTGTACAAACATTGGGTGGTATGGGCTTTATGCGGGGTACCAAGTCAGAACGTATTTACCGTGAAGTGAAGG
>LJRV01000223.1 GCA_001612575.1 Streptobacillus notomytis | reverse complement strand
GATTTCACCATCAACACGCGCACGAACAAAACCTTGACCTTGTAGTTGTTCGAACAAGTTGCTGTATTCACCTTTACGCTCACGAACAACAGGGGCAAGCAACATGAGTGCAGTGCCTTCCTCAAGGTTCTTTACCGCATCGACCATTTCAGAAACAGTTTGCGCAACCATAGGTAAGTCGTGTTCAGGGCAATAAGGCGTACCGACACGTGCATAAAGCAGACGCAAATAGTCGTAAATTTCGGTAATCGTACCAACCGTTGAACGTGGGTTATGGCTAGTAGACTTTTGCTCAATGGCAATCGCTGGTGATAAACCTTCAAT
>LJRV01000222.1 GCA_001612575.1 Streptobacillus notomytis | reverse complement strand
AGTATGACTCACCAGTTTAAAAATAATTATGGTGTAGAAGGGCCTGAAGCGCAGTAGGAGAGAGCAACAGCCTTCTATGCTTGTGGCCAGTAGTTCTAATCTCTACAGTTACGCCATATAAATATAACTATAAGGATCCATAGCTCTGTTGTTTAGAGAACACGGCTCTTAACCGTGTGGTCGCTCGTACAATTCCAGCTGGATCCACCAGTTAGTTTGGGCCCTTCGTCTAGTGG
>LJRV01000221.1 GCA_001612575.1 Streptobacillus notomytis | reverse complement strand
TACTTATCCAAATATTCGCTTTAATTGTATTAACCCAGGAGCTACACGTACTGCCATGCGTGCTAAAGCTTATCCTGAAGAAGATCCGAAAACATTATCAACACCTGAGTTCATCATGCCGGCTTATCTTTATTTAATGGGTGAAGATAGCTTAACGCTCAATGGACAAAGTATTGATGCCCAGGATTAAATAATTACAGATGAAAAGCTAAAATAATTTATAGCCGATCATCACATCTGGCTTGGCTATACCTGAAAAGATATATACAAGCCTTTTTTATTATTGAGAAAAACGCTGGATTTATCTGTAATTTTAATTGAAGCATTAAATGATCTTCACAGTTTCTCTGCATTTTGCGCGTACAGTATTCAACATGAGAGACATCAGATGTAAACGAGGATGCATCATGAAAAAGTTGTTCACCATCTTAGCCCTTTGCATCACTGTACTGAC
>LJRV01000220.1 GCA_001612575.1 Streptobacillus notomytis | reverse complement strand
CGGTGTTGTTTACCGTGGTGTATATGTTTCAACCGCCGAATAAGACTGTTTCGGAAACAGTATGGATGAAACCGAACGCAGCTTCCACAGAGATAGAAACAACGCAAAGTCTATTTTCAGATGAATCTGAAAATGTAATTGAAACAAACGCTATGCTAGAGCGTGCTGCGGTATCTGCAGTTGAAATGCAGCAATTAATCCAGCAACGTGATCAGTTGTATTTAGGCTTTGAGCAAATTAGTACAGGGTTAAGCCAAGGGCAAAAACCTGATTTAAACCGTGTACAAAGTATGTTGCTACAGCAGGAACAATTGGTACAAGCAGGCGTATTAAGAGCAGAAGATGCAATGAACTATAGCCAGTTCTTAAAGCAAATTTTACCTGAAATTGCAGGGCAAATTGATTTGCATATTTCGCGTTTAAAACGTCTGAACGTGGTGACAGGCTAAGCCCACAGATAAGCTTATGATCTGCTGTTATAAATACACGATAATGCCATTGTTGCAGTCAAC
>LJRV01000219.1 GCA_001612575.1 Streptobacillus notomytis | reverse complement strand
CCTATTAATGGTACTATTCCATTATCTTCTAACTCTGTCTAGATTAAGATTTGAATTTCTTTACCTGAAAAAATTCCAACTTCATTCATTTTTATAAAATCAACATTATCAACTTTTTCAGTTTCATAAACAAATATTGATACTAATCTGACTATAGTATTTTCCATTCTAATATTATATTTTATTTCTTATACTCTTTCATTATTTTTTTAATTAAATATCTTGCATGCTCACATAATATTGTAACGTGTGCTATTAACCCTATAAATGAAAGACCTGCATGGATTTCACATTCTTCTG
>LJRV01000218.1 GCA_001612575.1 Streptobacillus notomytis | reverse complement strand
GGAAGGTGTAAGGGTAGGGGCAAAGTCTGTAGTTGCAGCAGGGGCAGTTGTAACTGAAAATGTACCAAGTTGAGTTGTAGTTGCAGGTATGACAGCAAAAGTCATTAAATTAATAGAGCAAAAGACAAAATCAAAAACTGAAATAGTAGAAGAATTAAGAAAATAATTTAAGTAAGGTAGATATATATGAACAAGACTATTTGTTTTTTTGTTTTTTTCGCTTTCATTCATATTAAATTGAGGTATTAAGTCAGATTTAGAAAGATCCTTAAAATTAATGACAGAAAATAAAAAAGAGAAAGCAAAATTATAGTTATATGTTATAAATGAAAAAAAAGTCAAAAATAATGATTATAAACAGTATTAGGAATCAGAATAGTATTAACTTGTAAATATTTATCATAGAAAGAATAAAATAAATGAAGCGAAAATTTATTATAAAAAAGTAAGAGAAATTTTAGATGCGAGAACAT
>LJRV01000217.1 GCA_001612575.1 Streptobacillus notomytis | reverse complement strand
GTTCAAATAAGGAGCGTTTTGCAAGATGGCTTGACACTCTTTTATTTTTTATGGTTGGCTCAAAATTTCCAAGTTAAATTTACTTTATTTTTCATTTTTTTATTAGGTTTAGCAATTCTTTTATTTATTTCAGAGTTCCCTTACTTAAAAATAAAAAACTCCCGAAAACGGACGTTTTTTGATACATAAATGCTTAAAGCTTAGAAACCAACTCAGGAATGTCCTGGTTCAAGTCACCTACCATCCAATAGTCAGCAATAGCATTGCTGTATCTGATACACATCTGACGCTGCCAACG
>LJRV01000216.1 GCA_001612575.1 Streptobacillus notomytis | reverse complement strand
TTTTTGTTTTGCCATTTTTCCTCCATTTTTTTATTATTTATTTTATATTATTTATCGCCATTATTATATCACTTAAAAAGTATAAAGTCAAATATTTGCAAGGTTTTATAAATTAAAAATGTACCAGCAAACTTTTCAGTTTGAAAGTACATTTATAATATTTATAATTATACAATCTCAACAAAACTAAATTACCAAATATATTCTATTTTTAAAGTACCTTTAGTATTGAATCTATTAAATTTAAAGCCTTGTAATCCAGCAGTAAATAAAAGTCTAGTTGAAACATTTGGTTTAACTGTCAATTTATTTTCTAAGAATTTCATTGTTACCCCTAACTCAGGTTTTACTACTATATCGTAGTAATCATTACCATACAATTTTAATTCATCATTAATTCTATTTATCAACTTTTTGTCATCATACTTAACATCATCAGTATATTTCCCAAGTGTTTTAAATTCGTCTTCATGTAATCCTTGAGATTCAACATACATTTTTAAAGCTCTATTTTGTTCTTTTAAGTTACTTGCATTAAATTCTAAATTTAATCCTGAATTAATTTCAAGTATAGAATTAACTTTATATCCTAATTTAGTATCTGATTCTACCATGTAAAAATGACTATTATCATCAGCATCTGCATCACCATACGCATATCTTGCACTTAACATTTGTGAAAAATCAACATTTTCCTGTTTATAACTAACTTTTCCATTTAATTCTGTAAAGTTGTCTATAGTTATATCTTCTGTATTTTCTAATAAAAGATAGTTATATGAATTTAAATTTCCTTCTAATTTAATCTTTTCATTTACATCAACTGTTAATTTATTAGTAGTCCATAAAAACAACTCATGATCATCAATATTTACACTTTTAAGGGATTTAACATCAAGATCTTCTAATTTATAAACTACATCTGATTTATGTTCAAATTTAACCTTATCAGATTTAGGATTTAGAGTTAGTCCTAACCCCCCCAAGAATGAATTTTTATGCTCAGCAGAATTTTTTAATTTTTCAGATTTTAAAATATCAAATACCTTAGCTCTTAAAGTAATTAATTCAGATGGTTTAATTTCTAATTTATTATCTGTTTTAAAGAAATTATTAAGCATATCGTCTTTTAAAGCTAACCCTGTTTTAAGTTCATGTTTAACATCTACTCTATCAGTGTTTTCAGTGCTAAACATAATTTTTTTATTATCATATTTAACACCAACAAAAACCTCTGGAGAATGTTTCATATGACCCTCTTGATTCTTATCTCCAGATGTACTATATTTAGAAACTACCTCTGCCTTATAGTTTAATTTTCCAGTTAATTCTAAGTTTTTAACACATTTATATACTGCCTTATTATCTGTTCCTACTTTTATTACCTGAGCTTCTGAATTAGTATTACCTGCAGGTAATATAGTCCCTAAATCAAAATTAGTTTTATGTTCTAAATCTAAGTCCTTAACTAATCTATTTGTAGTAAGTTTAACTTCACCCGCTAAAGTTCCACCTGTATTTAATAATGCTTTTTCTTTGTTTTTGATTTCGTTATCTTTATATATATTAGTTTCAACATTTCCTAATCTGTAAGATAGTTCAGCTGAAACGTCAGCGTTTTCTAATTTAGTGCTAGCCTTAACAAAAGCATTTAATCTATGTGTTTTATCTTTAAAGTTACTGCTGTTATATATAGCTCCTAATCTATATTCTATATCATCATATTTCCCATACCCAATACCTGACAACAAAATAGTCTCTTTATCCTTAAATAAAAATCCATTTTCCTTATCTGCCTTTTTTGCATGTTCTTTAATTTGATCTTTAATATTTATATCTTCAGTTCTATAAGCCCCTGTTAAAATTACATTTGAATCCTCAGTTACTTTAGCTTCTAATCTTACCCCTAAGTATCCTGGTTTTTTTAGTGTATTTGGTTTTGTGTCACCCTTTAATTGTCCTCCAGCAAATATAAATGTTTCTTTACTAGGATCTAAATATAATCCTAGATCCATTCTAGTAGATAAATCATATTTTATTTCTGATTCTTTATTTATTTTTACTTCTGAATTTGATTTGAAATATCCAGTAACATCAGAAAATGAAGTTACTGAAATTAAAGCACAAACTCCTAAAAATGCTTTCTTCATCGTCGTTCCTCCTAAGATACTTTTTTAATTTTTATACCTAATTGATTTTAACTTTAAAACAGTGTTTTGTCAAGTTAAAATTTAACCTTGATTGTACTTTCTTTATAATTTAAATTATCTTCCATTATATTCTTCTCATAATGAATTTTATTATGTTTACAAATGTTTTTTTAACATTTTTATATAATCAAAATTCCAAGTTCTTCTTAGAGTTTCATTTTAACTAAACTCATAATCTTTGATACAAGATTTAAAGTGCAGTTTTTTTTCGTAAAGAAATTAACAAGAGAAGATAAAATAAAAATATCTGAAAGAAGAAAAAAAGATTAAACAGTTAAAAAATGAAATAATTTATCTAAAAGCTGAGAATGAATACTTGCTCTAGTTAAAGAAAGAAAAATAAAAGAGAAAAAAAGTAAAAGTAATAGCAAAACTTAACATTATTATCATATAAATAGGTAAGATAGATAATAACCACATTAAAATCTAATAAGAGAAAAGTTATACTTACTTAGAGCAGATAAATCACATGTTAATTTTAAGGAAATAGTTTCTATAATGGATTAATGGAATGTTTTAGAAAAACATTGGAAGAATTAGAAAAATCAATAGAAAATTACATATATTATTACAGTAATATTATATAAAGTAAAAATTAAAAGGATTGACTCCTGCTTCTTACAGAAATCAATCCTTATTAGTATGTTAAATTAAATTTGTCTAATTTTTGAGGATCAGTAGACATTTTTGATTACCTCAAAAAATATGCCTCTTTTTATTTTTTATAATAAATATCTTTACGATTTAAATAGTTTCTATTACTTGTCTTGTAATTATGTCTTTCAAATTCTATAAGTTGATCTATATTAATGTCTATCTTCTTAAAAAAATCTTGTATTTCTTCATTACTATATTTTTCAGTTTTAATTTCAAATCTTATTTTCTCTATAATTTCTTTCTTTAATTTTACATGTTTCTTATTATTTGTTATCTCATTTATGAATTCTGAAGCTTTATCTATAGAATCATATGCTTCTCTTATATCCAATATTTGAAATACATGTAACTGACCTGGATATTCAACTAAAGTAGCATCTACTCCACTTCTTTTTAAATTATTATAAAAAACTACTGAATCATCTTGTAAAATCTCATAATCTGAAACATGTATTAATGTTTTAGGAAATCCTTTTAAATCTTTTGCGTATATAGGCGAAATATATCTGTTAGTTTTATTCTTTTCTGCAATAAAATACGGTATATTTTCTAACATTTTTAGCCTATTTTCAAAATTATATGGATTACCAAATAATACATCTTTTTTTCTATTTCTTTCTCTACTTTCAACCACATTTGTTGCATCTAAAAATGGTGACATTAAAAATATTCCAGCTGGTAAAGGTAATTTATTATCCCTTAAATATATCGTAGAGCTAGATACTATATTCCCACCTGAACTATCTCCAACAAATACTATCTTATTATGAGAATAACCTAATTTAAGAGCTAACCTATAAGCATTTAAAAAATCTTTATTCTGTACAGGAAATCTATGCTGAAATCCCATATGTAAATCTACTATCATTACATCAAAACCTAAAAGTTTATTTGAGAAATTTAAATAAAAATCTCTTCTTCCTATTTTATATGGATTTAAGAAAGAACCACCATTACTAACTATCATTAATTTCTTATCAGAATTATTCTTTGTATAATATTGTTCTATTCTTGTTCCGTCTTCATCATATACCCTAAAATCATATTCTTCTGGAACTACATAATCTTCTATTTCAAGTCCTACAGATGTAAGTAAAGCATACATAGAATCTCTATCTATTTTAGGGGATAGATTATATGATAACATTGAATATATCTTAGATTTACCCGAGACATTTTCAGGTAATTCTATATTAGAACATGAAATAGCAAAGAAAATCGTTATAAACCCTATAACAGCTCTACTTAACTTATTTAGCATTAAGTCTCACTATCTCTATTATTACATCTCTTGCTTTCATCATATCCTCTAAGCAAGAAAATTCAAATTCACCATGAAAGTTTTCTCCACCAACAAATATATTAGGTGTAGGAAGTCCCATATATGATATTTTAGAACCGTCAGTTCCTCCACGAATAGGTATAATTTTAGGTTTAATATCTAAATTTTTCATAGCTTGTTCTGCAAGATGTACACATTCCATATTATCTTTAATAATATCTCCCATATTATAATACTGATCAAACATATTATATGTTAAAACTTCTCCATATTTTTCATTAATTCTTCTAGCTATATCTTCACAGAAAAGCTTTCTTTCATTAAATTTTTGTTTATCAAAATCTCTAATAATATATGTTAAAGTTGCCATTTCAATTCTAGATTCAACATTATGTAAAAGATAAAATCCTTCATATCCAGAAGTATGTTCAGGAACTTCTTTTTCAGGAAACATCATAGCAAGTTCTGCAGCAATTGTATTAGCATTAACCATTTTATCTTTAGCTGTTCCTGGGTGTACACTCACACCTTTTATAGTATATGTAATCTGAGCTGCATTAAAACTTTCATATTGAAGTTCTCCTATTTCTCCTCCGTCTACAGTATATGCAAAGTCAGCTTTAAATTCATCTACATTAAAATTATCTGCTCCTTTACCTATTTCTTCATCTGGTCCAAATGCAACCTTAACTGTTCCATGTAATATTTCAGGATGTTCTTTCAAGAATTTCATAGCTTCAATAATTTCAACTATTCCTGCCTTATCATCAGCACCAAGTAAAGTTGTACCATCTGTAGTAATTAATGTTTTTCCTATATAGTTTTTTAAATTTGGAAAATCTTTAGGAGATAAAATTTTTCCTAGTTTTTCATTTAAAATTATATCATCTCCACTATAGTTTTCAACAACATTAGGTTTAACATTTTTAGCTTCAAAATCAGCTGTATCTATATGAGATATAAAGCCTATAGTAGGAACTTCTTTTTCTATATTTGATTTTAATGTTGCGTTAACAAAACAATATTCATTAATGTATATATCTTCTAACCCTATTTCTTTTAAATCTTCAACTAACATTTTAGCAAACTCGTATTGAGTAGGTGTCGAAGGTATAGTTATAGATTTTTCATCAGATCTAGTTTCAAATTTTACGTATTTTTTAAATCTTTCTAACATAAAGAACTCCTTTCTTTTTTATGTCAATTCTATCATAAATTATATTTTTAAACAAGAAAAAAGAGCCGAAGCTCTTTTTATATCTTAGTAGATATTGTTCTGTTTATAACATCTAATTGTTGTTCTTTGGTTAATTTAACAAAGTTAACTGCATATCCTGATACTCTTATTGTTAATTGAGGATATTTTTCTGGATGTTCCATAGCATCTTCTAATAAATCTCTTCCAAATACATTAACATTTAAATGTTGCCCTGTTTGTGCAAAATATCCATCTAATAATCCAACTAAGTTAGTTCTCTTTTCATCATCTTCTTTACCTAAAGTTTCAGGTGTTATAGCGAATGTATAAGAAATTCCATCATTTGCATGTTCAAATGGTATTTTAGCAACTGATGCAAGTGAAGCTACTGCTCCATTAACATCTCTTCCGTGCATAGGGTTTGCTCCTGGTCCAAATGGTGCTCCAGATCTTCTTCCATCAGGTGTATTTCCTGTTTTCTTACCGTATACAACATTTGATGTAATTGTTAATACTGATTGTGTAGGTATAGCATCTCTATACATTTTATGTTTTCTAATCTTATTCATGAAAATCTTAGTAATTTCTACTGCGAAATCATCTGTTGCGTCATCATTGTTACCGAAAGGTACATAATCTTCTCCTTCGTTAACATAATCAACTGCATCTCCTTCTTCATCTCTTATTATTCTTACTTTACCATTTTTTATAGCTGCAAGTGAATCTGCTACTATAGATAACCCAGCTATACCGAATGCTTGAGTTCTTTTAATGTGTTTATCATGTAATGCCATTTCAAATGATTCATATGAATATTTATCATGCATGTAGTGAATAATATTTAATGCTTGTACATAAGTTTGAGCTAACCAATCTAATACTTTATCATATTTTTCCCAAACTTCGTCAAATACTAAATAATCTCCTTTAATTGGTTCAAACATTCCTTCAGGAGTTACTTGTAATTTTTGTTTTTCATCTTTACCACCATTAATAGCATAAAGTAATGCTTTAGGTAAGTTTACTCTAGCTCCGAAAAATTGCATTTGTCTACCTATAGTCATAGGAGAAACACAACAAGCTATACCATAATCATCACCAAATGTTGGTTTCATTAAATCATCATTTTCATATTGCAGAGAAGATGTATCTATAGATACTCTAGCACAGAATTTCTTCCAATTTAATGGTAAATCTTGAGCCCATAATACTGTTAAGTTTGGTTCTGGTGCTGGTCCTAAGTTATATAGTGTATTTAAAATTCTAAATGAATTTTTAGTTACAAGTGATTTTGAACCATCTATTGTCATACCACCTATTGATTCAGTTACCCATACTGGATCTCCAGAGAATAATGCATCATATTCAGGTGTTCTTAAGAATCTAATTATTCTTAATTTCATAACGAAATGATCTATCATTTCTTGTGCTTCTTTTTCAGTTATTCTTCCTTCTTTTAAATCTCTTTCAATAAATATATCTAAGAAAGTAGAAGTTCTTCCTATACTCATTGCAGCTCCATTTTGATCTTTAGTTGCTGCAAGGTAAGCAAAATATGTCCATTGAATAGCTTCTTGTGCTGTTGTTGCAGGTTTAGAAATATCATAACCATAACTTTCTGCCATTCTCTTTAATGCTTTAAGCGATTTTACTTGTTCAAAAATTTCTTCTCTTAGTCTTATAACATCCTCTGTCATTTCATCAGGAGTTAAGTTGTTCCAATCTTTAGTTCTTTCTTCGATTAAGAAGTCTACTCCATATAAAGCTACTCTTCTATAATCTCCTATTATACGTCCTCTTCCATAAGCATCAGGTAATCCTGTAACTACTCCTGTTTTTCTTGCTTTTCTAATTGCGTCAGTATATGCTGAGAAAACTCCATCATTATGAGTTTTTCTATACTTAGAATAAATATCTCTAGTAGCTGGATCCAATTTATATCCAAAAGCTTCTAATGAATTTTCAACCATTCTTAATCCACCATTAGGGAAAATTGCTCTCTTTAATGGTTCATCTGTTTGAACTCCAACAATTTTTTCTAAGTCTTTGTCAATATAACCAGGTCCATAAGCATCTATTTGAGATGGTATTTTAGTTTCAGCATTGTAAATACCTTTTTCTCTTTCAATTGCTAATTTAGGCTTTAATTTGTTCCATAATTCTGTAGTTGACTCAGTTGGTCCCTCTAGAAAACTGTCATCTCCAGTGTATTCTGTGTAATTTAGTTGGATGAACTCACTAATATTGATTTCTTTCATCCAGTTACCTTCTTTAAATCCTCTCCAAGCTTCCATAATCTCATTCCTTTCAAATATTATATATATTCTACATTTAAATTGTAATACTAAAATAGATTTATTTCAATAAAAAAGGTGCTTTTTTTACATTTTTTTATATCTGTCTTTATATAAAGCTTGGAATTATGATATTTTAGTTATATTATTTTTTTCACAAGTCATGATAATTTTATAACTAAATTCCGCAATATGAAATTAGAGTGATAAAAATTGATTTTTTTTTTACAATATTGTATAATTAATTCATATTATTAAAAAACTAGGAGGAAATTTAATGAAGTTAGTATTAGTACGTCACGGAGAAAGTGAATGGAATTTACAAAATAGATTTACAGGTTGGATAGATGTAGACTTGACTGAAAAAGGAGTCCAAGAAGCTAAAAATGGAGGACAAGCCTTAAAAGAATTAGGTTATACTTTTGATGTTGCATTTACTTCTTTCCAAAAAAGAGCAAACAAAACTCTTAACTATATTTTAGAAGAAATAGATCAACTATATTTACCAGTACATAAGTCTTGGAGATTAAATGAAAGACATTATGGTGCTCTGCAAGGTTTAAACAAAGCAGAAACTGCTAAACAATACGGTGAAGAACAAGTACATATTTGGAGAAGAAGTTTTGATGTAGCACCTCCTCATGTTGAATTAACAGATGAAGTAAATTACCCAAGATTCCAAGAAAGATATAAGGATATACCTGAAAGTGAGTGTCCAAGAGGAGAAAGCTTAAAAGATACTATAGCAAGAGTTTTACCTTACTGGGATTCAAACATTTCAAAAGAAATCAAAGCAGGTAAAGATGTAATAGTTGTTGCTCATGGAAACAGTTTAAGATCATTAATAAAATATTTATTAAATATTGATGATGTTAAAATACTTGATTTAAATTTACCTACTGGAAAACCATTAGTATTTGAAATAAATGAAAATCTAGAAATAATATCAGCTCCTGAATTATTTTAAAAAAGTATTGACTTTTTGAAAAATTGTGTTACAATATATGTGTAGATAATCACATTATTCAAGTTTACATCAAGATTTTGTATTAAGATGTAAAATCGTAAGATTGGCTGCCTCAAGCAGCTTTTTTTATTTTAAATATTTTTTTATTATATCCAACTCTTTCTCTTCCTTTATTTTTCTCACCTTATTTTCTATTTCTTTTTCTGAATATAAATATATTTCATCAATAAAATTAATATAACTTGGTAATTCTACTAACTTATTATTATCAATAAATAATACCTTATGTCCATTAGAAACCAAATCATATACTATATCTTCATTTTTTAGAAAAAATATACATTTAGTATTAAATTTCTTTGTTTTTGATAATATAAAAGATAATTTTTCAAAAAATTTACTTTTAGTATACATACTATCAAAGTCATCAATTAATAAAACTGTATTATCATTTACACTAACCAATCTATTTAAATACATTTCAAGTTGTATGTCTACTTTTTCACTAGTTGATAATTCAGAAAAATTAATATTATCAATTTTATACTCTATAGTTTTAAAAATATTTGAACTAATTTTATCAAAATCAAATTCAAGATTAAAATTAGGTATAGAAAAAAGCTCTGTCTCAATTAATTTTTTAATTGAAGAAAAATATTCAAACATTGAATTTTTAATCTTTTCTTCACTAATATACTCTCTAAAAGATTCAAGTCTTGAAATAATATATGTTTTAGAACTCAATTTTATTTCTTCATCTAGTGTATTATCTCTTGATATACCTAATGAAAAAAATTGATTTTTTTTTACCTTTAATCCATCAACTAAAAACATATCTTTTTCTTTACTATCAAAACCAGATAAAATATGATTATACATCATAGTCTTTCCAGAACCATTACCACCAGCAATAAATATATGGTTATCAAAAGAAAAATTGGAGTACTCATCTTTAAAATACATCAAAACATTCATATATATCTCCTAAAATTTATTCTAAAAAATATTGGTGTAAATTTTTCAATATTTTTGATATTTACACCAATGAATTAAAACAAAACTTATTTTATTTTCACCAAATACTAATTATATGAATAAAGAAAATATAACTATTATTAATTAAATCTTTAGAGGCTATCATTTTGGTTCGTTTTTTATTGATTCAAATATATTTAAACTTGAATTTATCAAGAATATGTATCTGGCTTTATCTATGTTATCAATTACATTGTATCACATTTTTCAAATTTATCAAAAATCTATATCCTTTCATTAATAATATACATTTCTCTCTTTCTCTTATTAAGTCCTTATTTTATTTCAAATTAAATTTCCTTTATAATAAAAAAGACAACCGTAAAGTTGTCTTTAAAATATTTAACTAGTTTTTATATTTTTTTGTATACAATAGGTGTTCTCGTCCCTATATCTCCTTCCCACATAATGTGGAGGCGACGGTCGAACAATTTCCGTCCTTATATACAAATACATTATATCTTTATAATTTCATCTTGTCAAATACTTTTCTATTTTTAATTAAATAGCTTTTTAATTGTTTTTCGACCATTTTATATAAAGTTCTGATTGAATTATAATAATTATTTTCAATTCCCAATTTAATTATCACATTAAAATCACTACCTCTTATTTTTCTTAATACATATCATATTTTCATTTTTATAATCTTTTAAAATAAATTTAGATTTAGAAATTATATTTTCAAAATTATCCAACAATTAATTTTTTATTTATGAATGTCTTTATTATATATTATTCAAAAGGAACAACTTAGTTAGTTTGTAACTTTCCAAATTCTTTTTCAATAATTTTAATTATATTATCATTTAATGTCATTCATTTAACTATTTTAAGTGATTTTTTAATGGTTTTATTCTCATATTCTCTATACTTTTTGTCTTTTGAAAACATACTCTCTCCTATTTCTACATCTCTTTCAACTTTAGTTGCTTGATTATCTCTATATATTTCTACTATATATTCAATCTTAATACTAGATAACATCTTTTCTTTTAAAATTATAATTTATATTGTATCACATTATTCAAATTTACCAAGAATCTGTATCATTTATTGAAATCAGCATTTAACTTTCTTGGTATCACATTATTCAAATTTACCAAGAATCTGTATCATAGCCTTTTCCTATTATTTCAGGCAAATAGTATCACATTATTCAAATTTACCAAGAATCTGTATCTCATCCTCAAATGTATAATCTAGTATTTCAGTATCACATTATTCAAATTTACCAAGAATCTGTATCTCATCCTCAAATGTATAATCTAGTATTTCAGTATCACATTATTCAAATTTACCAAGAATCTGTATCTTGATGGAAGTACTATAACTGGTGGAAGTAGTATCACATTATTCAAATTTACCAAGAATCTGTATCCTTCTAAGACAATGTCTTTATCATTTTTTAGTATCACATTATTCAAATTTACCAAGAATCTGTATCATAACACTATAGTACTATGTGACAATTTAGGTATCACATTATTCAAATTTACCAAGAATCTGTATCCAATTCCATATTCTATTTGGTATCTACCAAGTATCACATTATTCAAATTTACCAAGAATCTGTATCCCACTTTCTCCTATTTCTCCATAAATGAACGTATCACATTATTCAAATTTACCAAGAATCTGTATCCATTTTCATATACTGTGCCTTTTTTTCTTCGTATCACATTATTCAAATTTACCAAGAATCTGTATCCACCTGCATTACCTTGTAAAAACAGTCCTAGTATCACATTATTCAAATTTACCAAGAATCTGTATCCAACCCACTTTACCACAGGAGAAAGAACAAGTATCACATTATTCAAATTTACCAAGAATCTGTATCCATTTTCATATACTGTGCCTTTTTTTCTTCGTATCACATTATTCAAATTTACCAAGAATCTGTATCCACCTGCATTACCTTGTAAAAACAGTCCTAGTATCACATTATTCAAATTTACCAAGAATCTGTATCCTCTAGCACATTCGTTGATATCTTCTATAAGTATCACATTATTCAAATTTACCAAGAATCTGTATCCTCTAGCACATTCGTTGATATCTTCTATAAGTATCACATTATTCAAATTTACCAAGAATCTGTATCTATTGTCGAAGTGTGTTTATTCCGGTATTAGTATCACATTATTCAAATTTACCAAGAATCTGTATCACTTATTGACACTTCCGCTATCTTCATTTCGTATCACATTATTCAAATTTACCAAGAATCTGTATCCTCAAAAATTATATTATGTTTTTCTAATTGGTATCATATTATTTAAATTTATCAAAAATCTGTATCTATCCTCAAATACATTGTATCACATTATTCAAACTTTTCAAAAATAATATCTATACATTAAAAAACAATTAATGGATTTTTTGAAATTTTGACTTCAGATAATTTAGGTTCTTTTACTAATACTAACATATTTTCATACTGTCTGTTAGTAATTTTCAATATTCTTATCTCACCGCCAACTAATCTATTGCTTAATTTTTTTACTCTACTAAAATATTTAGAACATTCAGCATCATTTCTACAAAATCTTGAATAACAAGAATATTGCATCATAATAAAACCTTCCGATAATAAATTTTTTCTAAAATCATGAGCCTGTTTTCTCTCTACTTTTGTTGATACTGGCAAATCAAAGTAAATTAACAATCTCATTTCTTTATAGCTCTTTAAAGAGGTCATAAAAATCTATCTTTATTATATCAGGTATTGCCAGTATTTTTTTACCCTTTTCTAGAAATTTCAAATAACTTTTTATTAATAATTCCATTGAATAAAGTACTGTGTATTCCTTATTATTAATCATAACATTTGCATTTAAAAGAGAAATTAATTCTTTTCTAGCATCTATACTTAATTCATCATCCTTAATAAACCTATATAAATAGTTAAATACATAATAATCAATTACAGGTCTATATGGTTCTATAAAATCATATGTTAGATTAAAGGCATTCATCATAGAATTATGATGAACACCTATATGAGTTGTAAATCCTAAAGTACATAAAAGTCTTGTAATCGCACTTCTAAATACACCATATCCATAATCCAATGCCATATTTATTGAATCTTGTTTATTTTGTCTAAAAAAACCTGTACCATATAGATAATTAAAAAATACTTTTGCCGCTGTACCTTCTCTATTTTGTATATCATTTCCTACAGCTTCTTTTTCATATTTTTTCATCAATTTTATTACATCACTTGAAGCATTTTCAATTTCTAATACTTTTCTTGAATTTCTAATTTTAGCTTTTAATAATTCTTCCCAAATTAATTCTTTAGATTTAGATGTTTGTTGCATTTGTAAACTATGAACATACGGTATTCTATAATGTTGATTTATTGGTAAAGTATATGCTACAGGCATATGCTTGTAATCACAAAATAACATGGTAATATTCCTTAAAGATAATTCTGATATTATTCTTAAGCTTACAGTACTTTCCAAAGATTCAAAAACAACTATTGCAATATCATTTACTGGGACAGATAATTTTTTATTATCTTTTTCTACAATCAAATTATCATTTTCAAAATGAATATATGATTTTTTTGTTATTAATACTTGTCTAAATGACATATTAATAACCTAAAATATTCTTTTTAACTTTTTTAATTGATTTTATTTTTGATACTGTTATTTTATAACGTTCTAAAATTTTATCAAATATTCCTTTATTTAAAAGGTCAAAGTCATCACCTATAATACTTGATATTTCAATCAAACCTGAAGAAAATCCTCTAACCAAGCATTCTGCTTTTTCTCCTTTATCTAATTCCAATTCTATACATTCACCAGGATACAATTCATAAAGTAATTTATAGCCATTTTCTTCTAAATTTTTATAGTTTATCTTCTCCATTTTTACAGCATTTTTATAGATATTTAGGTCAAAATCTTTCCTTTTTTTAAGTAAATTGTACTTGTATCTTCCTAACGCTGCAAATCTTAATCCTTCGTCACCTGCTTTTTTAAATACTAAAATTTTAACAATAGTTTGTCCCATTTCAACATATCTTTTTTCACCTAACTTAATTAATTTATCTTTATTATCTACAACTATTTTTACCTTCTTTATTATATGACCATTCTTAAGTCTAGGGTATTCTTTGTCTTTACTTTTACTCCATTTAACTAATGTTTCATAAATTTCTTTCTGACTTCCATCTTTATCAAATATTTTATCTAAATTATTCTTTAAATCAAGTACAGAAATTCTTTTAGTTACTTGATCTTTACTTTCTCCAAATATAGTTTCTGCATGTAAAGGACCTTTACTCTTAGACTTAACAACATGATATGGTAATTTATAATTTTCTCTTTTATCAAATATTTTAAATTTAATATCGTCCAAGAAATCTTCATAAGGCTCTCTTAATGAAAAAATATATTTTTTTCCATTTATAGTAAAGCTAATACCTTTTTCTTTATCTTTACTTTTTTCTTTTATATGCAATATTTTTTCTTTACTCAAATTCTCTGCAAATTCTTTGGAATTGATATATTCTCCTTTTTCATCAACTAAAATTTCTTCATTCCTATTTTTCAAATTATAAATAAGTTGATTATATTTAGTCAATTTATTTTGCATAGATCTTGTCATTATAGTTAATAAGAACGCATCTAAGGCATGATGAATGTGATTTTCTCTATTTTTCTTGTTCACTTGCTCTTTTAAATCAGAAATCATTTTATATAGTATAGAAATAATCTCATAATCAACATCGTTTATTTCTTCAAAATCAACCATTTTTAGATCAAATAAAACTTTATTTTGAAAAGACTCCCAAATTTTTTCTAAATTATATTTTTTCATCAATTCTTTAGCTAAAGTTTCATCTTTTAACGTTTTAAAAGTATTTGTTTTTTTATCTTTTTCAACTTTAACCTCAGTTGATAGTTTCATTCCAGTTTCTAAATTTTGAGCAAAAATTATTAATTTTTCTTTTTCAATATTAAGTTCATTTAAAACAAATTTCTTATTATTTTTTTCTAAATTTCCAGATTCATAATTATGTGTATACTTATTAAGATCATATAAATTTCTTAACATTGATGTCATTTTACCTTGGAAAGCAACTACATTTCTTTGATAAATGTATTTTACTTTCTTATTACCATTTTCATCATATAGATCTTCTTCACTTACTGGTATTAATCTTTGGAAAATGTTTAAAGCTAATCTTGAAGCGTGACTAGTTGCATGCAATTCCCTATCTAAGAATTCATCGTTAACAACATCTCCTTTAAATAAAAGGTTTTCCTTTTTTCTACCTCCTATATTCGTATTAAGTTTAACTCTTTCTGAAAATTCTTCCCATTTACCAATAGTTTTTAACCACTGATAAGGTGTTCTATTTCCTTTCTCTTGATTCTCAGTAGATAAAACTAAAACTTTATTTGAATAAGAATTATCAAATGATTTTGAATAAGGTAAAATATGATCTATCTCCACTTTAGCACTTGTAAGATTTCTTTTTTCTATTTTTTTACCTGAATACATACATATTCCTTTTTGTTCTCTCCATAATTTAAATCTTATAAAATCATCATTTGATATTTTCCCATAACCTTTAAATAAATCCTTATGTTCCCCATATAGTTCAAACATTGCTAGTTCTTTATTAACCTTATTCTCTAATTGCATTTTAGCGATTTTATTTCTTTCCGAAAAACTCTTATTAAGATCCCTTGTTAATTCTAGATGTACTTTTGTAGGTGTTCCATAAGTAAATAATAAAGTATTGTATAATTTTCTTAGTATAACTAAAATATGCTTAACATTTGGATTAATAATTTTACTATTTAAAGCTTCCTCTATTTGTGAAATTTTAGGGAATTTTTTCCAATTTAAGTTTGTTGTATCAATATAGTATCCTAAACTAGATAATGCATCTTCATAATCTCTACCCTCAATAAGTACCTCATTTAATTTTTTAGATAAGCTTAATGATAAATTTCCATTTCCACTAAAGTTAGGGAATAATTTAATAGCTTCAACTATATCTTGAGCTTCTCTAAGTTTTTTATATCTTTCATCATTGTTTATATAGAAATCTATTTTACTATCAGTTCTAGCATAAGTTAATATTTCTGCTACCAAATCAAGAAAGTCTAATCCACCCAACTCTTCTATTCTCTCATTACTTATATTATTCTTTTTAAAATTACTTTTTAAAGATTTGTATCCTGAAAGATTATTCTTCAACAATTTCTGTTTCATTCTTTCACTTTTTATTTTTGAATCAAATAATTCAGCTAATTCATCTGTTATATTTTCACTTTCACCTAAAATATCCTTTCTCAATTTTATATAATCTTTTTTATCAAGAAATGGTATATTTAAAATGTTAACATTTTCATTACCAATACTTTCCTTAATTAGATTATATGTAAGCTCTTTATTTTTATTAACCACTAAATCATATATTTTTTGAATAACTTCTTTACTTAACTTTTTAGCCTTAGATTTATCTTCAGAATTATTTTCCAAGTATCTAACATCATTTAATTTTGAAAGCATTGTAAAGATTTCATAAGTCGGAGAATACTTAGCTGCCCTTATTTCTTTCGTATATTTACAAATACCAGAAATTTTTCTAAAATCTACCTTATATTTACTATCTCCTCCTGGACCGTCTGAAAAATCTCTTTGAGATGATAAAATTTCTATATATTTTTCTGAAATTTCTTTAGGAAGAATTTCCTGCATGTCAAGAATTTTTTGAGCTTCACTTATTATTTGATCTCTCTTAAATCCAAATTTATAGTTACCTTGCTTATTTCTATAACCTAAAATACTTTTATCTTCTGACTTTATTTTATAAATTACTTCAATTGGTGTTAAATTTTCTTCTTTTATCATTTTTGTATTTTGGGCAATAATAGGTTTTAATTTTTTTTCATCAGATTCATTTTTACCAACTTCTTTACCCAAACTTTTAGCTATTTCTAATTCTTCAGTTTTTCTATTTGATTTAAATCCTCTATTTTTACAATAATGTATCATCAATCTTGCAATTTCATATTTATTTAACTGCTCTGTTAACCCTCTTAATCTTACTGAAAAAATATTTTCTAATTTACCTTTAAATATATTTTTTAATTCATTTTCTGTTAAAAATGAAGATTCTAATAAAAGAGTTTTAGTTCTATCAATCCTATATTTCTTTCTTCTTGATGTTCTTCTTGCTCCCCTTTTTAATCTTCTGTCTAAATTTTGTAGCTTCCCTTCATTATCTAAAGCTTTAAATATTACTGAATTTGCATCTACTAATCCTATTGGTTCATCTTCATCATTAATTTTTGTTACCGCCCAACCTATAGATGTAACTCCTAAATCTAGTCCCAATATATATCTCATCTAATATTTCCCTCCTAATTATCTATATTTAAAATTATACCTCCTAATTATCTATATTTAAAATTATACCTCTTAATACTGTAAAATTCAATAATTATAAAATTTATTTTTTATATTACCAATTATACCCTGTTCCCAACTTAAACACATACTTACCATATGATTTTTGATATATATTTGCATCAAAGTCTAAATTAATGTATACCCTCTCTGTTGGTTTAAATTCAAACCCCATATTCATATTAACTCTCCAATCATCTTTAAAACTATTTTCTATACTCTTTCCATTATTAGATATTTCATAATTAGAAAAATTATACTCTACATTAGATTTAGTATAAAAATCTACATATCTATGTTCTAATCTAACTCCTGTCTCATAATATATACTAATTGGTTTCTTATGAGATATATCATATTTAACTAATTTATCTTTAGAAATACTATCAGTTAATAATGTATTTATTTTATACCCTACTTTATTTAAGTACTTTATTGAAATATCTTTATTTACTTTAAACTTAGGATTTAATCCTATATTTAAAGTATTATTTAAATATATTAAATTATCATTCTTAAACTTATTATTTACAACAATAGTATTTAAACCTAATCCTAGATTAATATCAAAGTATTTGTACTTTATACCAAATTTAGGTATTATTCCTATTGATACAAATTTTTGTGTAATTGCTTCTTTAGTTTTAACATCTGTAGTTAAAACATTACCTAATACTTTAAAATTAAATCCTCCTGATATCTTAAGCTTACTTACATCATTAGCTCTTTCAAAATTAATTTCTACTCCATTTCCATGAAGTTTGTTTTTGTATTCTGTTTTAGCAATATTTTCAGTTGATTTTTCTTCTTTATACATATCCTTATCTAAAAGTGAATTATGCTTCATATCTAGATAATCTTTATCTATTTTGTTATAGCTTACATAATTGGCTTCAATAATATTTCTATATTTTAATTCACTGTTTACACTATTTATTAAATCTAATTCATTAAACATGTATAATTTATTAAGTGCATCTGCTTTAATCATGGAATATAATTTGTAAACATTGTTTTTATCTTTTTCCACATCAAGTTCATAAACACTATCATATTCTTCAAGATTTAAAATATTTAAATTACGATCTGAAATCTTTGCAACATTAAATTTATCACTATTATAGATAATTTTATCTACTATATCTTTCTCAATCTTAACTAAAGCATTTATATCCTTATCTGAATTTTCAATTTCTAGTAAATTTTTATCCTTTTCTTTTAAATGAATCTCAAATTTACCACCATTTGATTTATATTCACCTATTTTTAATACTTTTTCTTTAAGGATAATATCACCAGAGTTTGTAATTGACTTAATATTTATATCATCTAGAAGATTTAAATTAGCATTTTTGTTAATATTAAGGCTTGCTTCAATACTTTCTTGATTACTTTCATTATTTTTCTTTAACAATAAGGTACCTGCATCCACAGATATATTTTTAATATCCTTTAAATTTTTAGAATCTAACGTTAACTTAGTCTCACCTAATTTAACTAATGATTTATCTCCCTTATTCTCAAATGATTTACTAGTCAAATCTATATCTATATTACTATTAATCTTAATATTACCACCATTTATACTGTATTTAGAAATGGCTGAACTATTATTAAACTTAAGTAATACATCTCCTTTACTTGATTCAACAGTTCCTTTAAACTCATCTATGTTATTTAATATTAATTGTCTTTCATTTTTGTTAGATAAAGTCTTATCTCCAGTTATCTTATTATTTATTACACCATCTTGTATATTTAAAGATAAATTCCCTTTTTCTATATTAATAGTACCATTAAACTTAGATAATTCTTTATTTATTTCTAATTCTTTAGTTTCATTATCAGAGCTAACTACATTTAATTTTCCACTTTCATTTCCAATTAATTTTTGTTTTAAAACTGTATCATTATCTAATTTTAAATCAAGTTCTCCATTTAATTCTAAATTACCTGTATTTTCTAAAAGTTTAGAATTAATAGTAACTTTCTTACTTCCTTTTTGTAAGAAATCACCTGATCCTGTTATCTTAGCTTTAAATTCTTCCTCATTTTTAAAATCAGCAATCAATTTAGTGTTTCCATTTAAACTATACTTACTTTCTTCCTTATTTAAAATATCGTTATTAATTGTTAGACTTCCTCCATTAATATCTATATTATTAATATTCTTAGTAGTTATATTATTAATAGTAAGATTTCCAATTCCTTCTTTAATAATTTTAGAAGTATATTCTTTTTTGGTGATTCTATTATTATTATTTTCAGCTTCTATATCCATCTTGTCCATCACTGAATCTTCTTCAGTTCTGAAAATTACATTTTTATTATCAACCACAATTTTACCATTAGTTGTAAGGGCATCTTTACCTATTAATAATACGTCTCCTGAACTATGAATCTTACCTGTAAATTCTTTTATATTCTTGAACCCTAATGATAATACTGTAACATTAGAATAATTTCCATTAATAAATTTATATCCTAATATTCTATCTTCTTCCCTTGATGAAGTGATATAGAATTTAAATTCTTTGTCTTTAGAATTATCAGCTGCTTCTATACTTCCATTAAAATCTTTAAAATTATCAGTTATTCTTATAGATCCATTACTAATTTGTTCAAGTATTATCTTACCCTGTCCTTTAATCTTAGAGCTAATACTAAAATAACTACTATTATTATCATTTGATGATAAAGTTAAAGAAGAATTTTCTTTTATAGTTATTGGGTTATATAAATAAGTTATTGAATAACTATTATTTATATTTTCCCTAACATTAGCTATAGTAGACTTACCTTGTACTTCAATCTTAACTAATTTATCACTATTACCATTTATTATATTATACCCTTTTAATGTCATATTAGAATTATCTAATGTAAGTTTACTAATATTCCTATTATATAAAATAGTGTCATTTATTCTAGATAAGTAGTATACTGAATTATCAAATATTACTTCTCCTTTTAATCTTTTTTCATTATCAGAAAAATTACTTCTACTTATAGATTGATTTTTTAAAGTAATCTTATTTCCAGCTAAATTAATATAAGTATATGTAACTTTACCCTTATTAGCCGGCCCTTCAACAACCAAATCTTTTTGTAATGTTAACTTAGAAAAATTAGTACTTTTTTCCTCTTTTAAACTATCTGTAAATGACTCAACTTTTATCTTACCTCCATTTGCAATAACTTCTGAAATAACTTGTTCTGTTTTAATCTTTAATGTAGAGCCATTTTCTATATTAATCTTAGTATTTTTTAAAGGTTTTGAATTAAAATAATTTAGTTGTCCTTCTTTAACTAAAATCTCTTTTATACCAGTCTCATTAAAATAGTTTTCTTCATTAGTAAATTCTATAGCCTTATTTCCTTTTTTAACTATATTAATATTACCAACTAACCTATTATTAAATGATAAATCTTTTTCATCTGCATTTATTGTTAAAGTTGAACTTTTAGCATTCTTATTTATTATACTTCCATATTTATTATTATTTTCATCTATTCTAGCTTCTAGATCATTACCATTTAAGTCTAATTTTCCACCATCTTTAACTAGTATTTTACTATCTGAACCTATAGCTTTACTATCTCCTAGCCTTAAAGTAATATCTCCCTCATTTTTACCTTCTTTATTACCCATAACAGTAACATTATTTTTATAGTTTTCTGACTTTTTCTTAAGTTCAATTACACCACCTGAAAAATATTGACCATCAACTGTTAATTCCTTATCTTTAAGTTCATAATTAATATTTAACTTTCCTTCTCCAGAAAAATAGTTTTTACTATTACTCTTATCCTCGTTTAAATCTACTTCTTTTCCTTTTGCTACTCCAACTGCAATCTTATTATCATTAATAGAATCAGACCAAGATTCTATATATGCTACTCCTTCTGAATCTTCTTTTAAAATATTTTTATATTTGCTATCAATACTAGAACCATAAATTAATTTAACAATCTTATTACTGTTATCATTATTATTAATCTTTAAATTTATTCCCTTTTTTACATCTATACTTAAACTAGTATTACTCTTACCTATTTTATCTATTACTACTGTTCCTCTATTTTCACCATCACCAACATTTAATTTAGATAAACTACTTGACTTATCAAGACCTTTTAAAGTAACAGTGCCATTATCTCCACCTAAATTTAAAGTTTTAATCTCTGAATCTATAGCTTCATTCTCACTACCTATAGTAATACTTTTATTACTTCCTAAATACAGATTAGAGTAATCCTTATACTTTTTATCAATACTTGAAATATCTTTACCTAAACTTAAAACTCCTTTTGATGACTTTTCTATCTTATCAAGTAAATTTCTTATTTCATTATTATTATTTTCTACTTCAAACACAGAATTATTTTCTATTGATATCTTAGAAGATCCTAAAGTTGATTCTTTATTAATCTTTAATTTTCCACCTTTAACTTCAAAACTACCTTTTAGTTCTGAATTTCTTTCTTTTGTTAAGTGAAGTAATCCTGAACCCTCTTTTATCGCTTTAACATTTCCTTTAATTTCTGCTTCTATTTTAGCAACATTATTATTTTCAACATTTGCCTTAAAATTAGTCTTAAAATAATCTTTATCTTCCATAGAATTTTTAAACTCAATAGCACCTTTAATTACAGTCTCATTAATTTCTTTTTCTGATTTAACATTATCATAAGGTTTAAGAATATCTTTAACTATACCTAAAGCATTGATTTCTAAGCTTGCATTTTTATCAATATTAATTTTTGATTCAACTTTAGCACCTCTATTAACTGATAATATTGAAGAATTCTTAACATTAATGCTCTCAGATTTAAAATTAGCTTCTTTATATTCATCCTTATACACTAAATTATCATATCCATGTAATACATTATCTCCTTCAATTTTCACATTACCATTTTCTATATCAAATTTACCTTTAATTTCTGTTTCTTCACTTCTTATTGACCATTTACTATTATTAGAACTTGAACTATATACCAAATCTAAATTACCCTTAAAACTACCTAAAAAGACTCTTTCTTCTCCAGATGGTTTAAATGTAAATATTGATTTTTTATTAGTCTCTTCATTTTCATTTACTATTTTAACATCCTTATCCATATGATAAATATCTTTAAATTCTAAATTAGTTCCATTTAAGTTTAAAGTTCCACCTCTATGACCAAATACTACGTTATTATCACTTATCTGATCTGCTCTATTTATAGTTAACTTAGCACCTTGGGCTAATCTAATTACTGAGGCTGCAACACCTTCCTCATTTTCAAGTACTGTTTCTCCTCCACCTAGGTTTAATTCTCCATAATTTCTACCATCAGATTTAATGATTAATTTACCTTCTCCTATTTTTCTAACTATATTATTTTGTCCAAAATTTAACTTGTATGTTAAAGTAGCATTTTTATGTACGACAAAACCGGCAGTTGTTAGTTTACCACTGCCTTTTAATGTTGTATTCTTTTTAAATTCTAGTCTTGCAGACCCAGTATCTGTTTCTCCTTTTACATCAACTTCTAAATTCTCTTTATTAAATATTTGATTTTTAGCAAAAATCATTTTTTCATCTATTTTATCATTTAGTGAATTTACATGTTGATATATTTTATTAAAAAATTGATCTCTCCGATTTTTATCATCAAATTTTCTATCTACATTATTAACCTTTAATAATCCATTTTCAAATATTACATTATCTTCTTTAATTTCTTTATCTGTTAAACCCTCTTTCCATTTTTCATACATTTCTGGATTACTTAAAAGTCTAGATTCCTTACCATATCCTGTTCCAATTCCACTACTATTACTTGAGGCTATTAACCATTTATTATTTTCTTTATCCCACCAAAAAAGTGGTGAACCACTATCTCCTGGTTTAGTTCCTGAATCAAGAGGAGTTTTAGCTTCTTTTTCTATTACAAGTTCTATATTTCTATCTATTTGACCAATACCATCTTCATACTTTTTTTTAACCTTATTTAAACCTCCTGCTAGGTTTCCATATTTGGTTATTTTTTCTTCTTTCCCCTTATCAATAGCTATATAATTTAATCCTCCACCAACCCTTGCAAGCAGGTCCTCTTCTTGAATCCTATCCCAATCTTCCTTAGCTACTCCTTCTGGAATATATGCATCAAAGATAACTTTATTAGTCCTAATTAATGAATAATCTAAACCTATATTTAATCTATAATATCCTTCAACTCCCTCAGAAAATTTCTTATATTTTTCTTCCTTAGTTGAATCTTTGTATCCTGAATAAAGTTCTACATCATCTCTTATATGCCTTTTAGAAAAAGTAAAATTAGTAGGATGATCAACGTGTTTTACCCCTGTTAATAATTGAGGGTCTCCCCATAAAGCAAAGTTTCCTGCATCAATTACACCATCAAAATTTGGTATAGGCTGTTTTATCTTTCCAGATTCTGTTCCATCTTTTTTATATACTATTACACCTTTTCTTCCTATAGAATATTTTCCTTTATTAGTTGCAAAATCTTCATAGTTAGTAATCCATTCTATGTCCCCTCTACCTGTATTAGAAATTGTAATCTTTCCTGTTAATATAAGGATCAAAAACAATTTATGTTTATAATTCATAATTATCCTTTCAGATATTTTAGTGATTATAAAAATATTTATAAATTATACTATATTACCAGTTATACCCTGTTCCCAACTTAAACACATACTTACCATATGATTTTTGATACACGTTTGCATCAAGGTTTAAATTAATATATATTTTTTCAGTAGGTTTAAATTCAAACCCTGTTTTTATATTAACTCTCCAATCATCTTTAAAACTATTTACTATTTTTTTTCCTTTATTAGAAATCTCATACATACCCCAGTTATATTCAACATTAGCCTTAGTAAAGAAATCTACATATTTATGCTCTAATTTAATTCCTGTTTCATAGTACACACTAACAGGATTTTTATGTGATATTGTATACTCACTTTCTGCATTTTTCATAGTTTCAGTTAACATAGGATTTAACTTATACCCAATTTTATTTAAGTAATGAATGTATAGGTTATTATTTATCTTAAACTTTGGATTTATCCCTATATTTAATGAATTATTTAAATATATTAAAGTATCATTTTTAGAACTATTATTTACAACTACAGTATTTATTCCTAATCCTAAATCAATATCAAATAAATTATACTTAACCCCTAACTTAGGAACCATCACTATAGAAACAAAAGTTTTATTAAATTGTTCTTTTTTCTCCTTAACATCCGTAGTCAAACTACTTCCCAAAACTTTAAAATTAAAACCACCTGAAATTTTAAGTTTATTTACGTCACTAGATTTTTCAAAATTAATTTCTACTCCATTAAAATTGATTTTATTCTTGTATTCTGTACTATTAAACTTTAAATGTTCCTTATTTATTTTTGTATAATTTACATAATTAGCTTCAATAATATTTCTATACTTCAACTCATTAGTTATATCATTAATTAAATATAGTTCATCAAACATATGCAACTTATTTAAAACATCAATTTTAACATTAGAATGTAACCTAAAAATATTATCTTCATCTTTTTTTAAAGAAAGTTCATAGACACTTTCATATTCTTGAAGGTTTAAAACTTTTACTTGCTTATTTTTAACTTTTACAAGATCCAATTTCTCATTATTATATATCAATCTATTTATTAAATTATCTTTAAGTTTAACTAAAACATCTACATCTTTATCTGCATTTTCAATTTCAAGTATTTTTTTATTCATTTCACTTAACTGAATGTTAATTCTACCATTATTTGAAGTATATTTATCTATTTTTAAACTCTTATCCCTAAGTACTATATTTCCAGAATTTCCAACAGATTTTAAATGATTATTTTTTAAGAAATATAGGCTTGAATTCTTAGATACATTAATATCTGTATCTATTTTCTTACTATCATTACTATCTATTACTACAACCGAATTATCTATTCCATTTCCAACATTTATTTTAGATAAAGAATTTGTTTTATCAAGTCCTTTTAATGTTACAATTCCATAATCTCCACCTAAATTTAAAGTTTTAATACTTGAATCTATAGATTTATCATCACTACCTATAGTAATATTTTTTCTACTTCCTAGATATAAGTTAGGGTAATCTTTATAGCTTTTATCAATACTTGAAATATCTTTATCTAAAATTAAAAATCCTACTGAATTTTTATCTATTTTATTAAGTAAATTTCCTAAATTAGATCCATTATTTTCTACTTCAAAAATAGAATTATTTTTTATTGATACATTAACATTCCCCAAAGTTTTTTCATTATTAATCTTTAATCTTCCACCAGTAATTTCAATTTTACCTTCTAAACCTGAATTATCTTCATTTTTTAAATGTAATAATCCTGATGATTCTTTTATAGAATTAATCTTACCACTAAGTTTTGAATATATTGTAGCTATATTATTATTTTCAATATTTGCTCTAAAATTAACACTATTCGTATCATTATTTTTAAAATTAATACTTCCCTTGATTATAGTTTCATTAATTTCTTTTTCTGTTCTAGCTCCCTCATAAGGCTTGGGTATATTTTTTACAGTTCCTAAAAGAAGCATTTCTAAACTCGCATTTCCTTCTATGTTAATATTTGATTCTACCTTAGCTCCCCTATTAATTGATAATTTAGAACTATTTTTAACATTAATACTTTCAGATTTAAATTTAACTTCTCTATACTCATCTTCATACACCAAATTATTATATCCATGAACAATAGCATCTCTTTCAATTTTTACATGACCCTTTTCAATATCAAATTTTCCTTTAATATTTGTATTTTCACTTCTTATAGACCAACTAACATGATCATAATATGGGTTATACACTAAATCTAAGTTACCTTTAAAACTTCCCAAAAATACTCTATTTCCACCGCTCGTTTTAATAAGACCAAGAAATGTTTTACCACCTTCTGAAATAAATTTAAATGTTGACTTTTTATCATTATTTTCATTTACTATATTAGCATTTTTATCCAAATGATAAATATCCTTAAAACTCAAATCAACTCCATTTAAATTTAAAGTCCCTCCCCTATGTCCAAACATTACATTATTATCATTAATCTGTTCTGCTTTATTTATAGTTAATTTAGCTCCTTGTGCCAATTTAATATTTTTAGCAGCATACCCTCCAGTAGTTTGAAGCTCTGTTTCTCCTCCACCTAAATTTAAGTCTCCTTCATTATTACCAGTATTTTTAATAACTAACTTCCCTTTACCTATTTTCCTAACTATATTTCCTCTATTAATCTTTAATTCATAATTTAAAGTTGCTCCTTTATATACAACAAAACCCGCGGTTGATAAACTACCACTACCTTTTAAAGTTGCATCTTGTTTAAATTCAAGTCTTGCTGATCCTGTATCTGTTGTACCATTTACATCAACAATCAATCCTTGTTTATCAAATATCTGATTTTTAACTTTAGTCATTTTTTCATCTAATCTCTCATATTGTGAAGTTATATTAAAAGAAATTTTATTATAATAATAATTATTTTTTATATTATTCTCATCAAAACTTCTAACCTCATCTCCAACTTTCAATTTTCCATTATCAAATTTTACGTTATCTTCTGTAATCTCTTTATCTGTTAAACTATCTTTCCACTTTTTATAAGCATATGGATTACTTAAAAGTTTAGATCTCTTTTCATATCCCAAATTTTTTCCAGCACTATTACTTGAAGCAATCAACCATTTTTTGTTAGCAGAATCCCATAAAAACAAAGGAGAACCACTATCTCCAGGTTTAGCTGCCGAATCAAGTGGAGTTTCAGCTTCTTTTTCTATTCTTAATTCTATAGTTTTATCTGTTCCAACTAAACCAAGTTGAAATTTATTTCTAACTCTATTTAATCCCCCAGCAAAATTACCATATTTAGCTGCATATTTTTCTAAACCAATATCTATAGCCTCAACATTAGTTCCAGCGCCAACTCTTGCAAGTAAATCTCCTTTTTCAATTCTGTGCCAATCTCCTTCTGTTATACCTTCATTAACATGAGCATCAAAAGCTATCTTATTAGTTCTAACTAATAAGTAATCATCACCAATACCTAATCTATAATATCCTTCTATATTTTCAGAAAATTTTTCATATATATCTTGATGATATGAACTCATATATCCATAATAAAGTTCTACATCTTTTCTTATATGCCTTTTAGAAAAAGTAAAGTGTCTTGGATTATCAATATGTAATACACCACTTAGAATCTGAGAATCTCCCCATAGTGCAAAATTTCCATCATCAATTACCCCATCAAAATTAGGTATAGGCTCCTTTATTACACCTGATATAGTTCCATCTTTTTTATAAACTATAACGTTTTTTCTACCTATCTCATACTTGCCACTATTCATTGCAAAATCTTCGTAATTAGTAATCCAATCTATATCGCTTCTACCAATATTTGAGATACTAATTTTACCTATTAGTATAAATAATAATAATTTATGCTTACAGTTCATAATTACCCTTTCAACTCTATTAATATTCATTAATTTACATAAACAAATAAATTATTTATCTATATCAAAAATAATATAAACGATAATTTGGATACTTTTATATCTGAGTTTAATTATATCTATAAAAATATAAAAAAGCAATATTTTATAATTTACATATTTATTACCAATTATATCCCATACCTAATTTAAATACATATTTACCATATGATTTTTGATATAAATTTGCATCTATATCTAAATTTATATATATTTTTTCAGTTGGTTTAAGCTCAAATCCCGTCTTTATATTAATTCTCCAATCATCTTTAAAACTATTTTCTATACTTTGCCCATTATTAGAAATTTCATATCTCGAAAAATTATATTCAAAATTAGCTTTACTAAAGAAATCTACATATTTATGTTCTAATTTAACTCCTGTTTCATAATATATACTAATAGGATTTTTATGCAATATATTATAATTTTCTATCAGATTTTTAGTTTCTCCAATTAGTGCATTTATCTTATATCCAACTCTATTTAAATATCTTATATTAAAATCATTGTTTATCTTAAACTTAGGATTTATACCTACATTTAATGAATTATTTAAATACACTAAACTATCCTTATTATTTCTGTTATTTACTATTATTGTATTTAATCCTAATTCTAAATTAGCATCAATAAACTTATATTTTATTCCTAACTTAGGTACTGCCCCTATATTCACAAGTATTTTAGTAAATTGCTCTTTTTCTTTAACAGTCGTTATCAAACTAATTCCTAATATTTTGAAATTAAATCCACCTGAAAGCTTGAATTTACTCATATCATTAGCTTTCTCAAAGTTAATTTCTACACCATTAGAATGTAATTTATTTTTGTACTCTGTATTATTAAATTTTAAATAATCTTTATCTATTTTATTATAACTTACATAATTTGCTTCAATAACATTTCTATATTTTAATTCATTACCCATATCATTAATTAAATCCAATTCATTAAACATGTACATCTTATTTAACACATTAATTTTAACCATAGAATATATTTTAAAAATATCATCAGTGTCTTTTTTTACATCAAGTTCATAAACACTCTCATATTTTTCAAGATTCGTAATTTTTAAATTATGATTTGCAATTTTTGCAACATTTAGCTTTTTGTCATCATGAATAATTTTATCCAATGTCTCCTTACTAATATCAACTTTAGCATTTACATCTTTATCTGATTTTTCAATTTCAAGTAAATTTTTATTCATTTCATTTAACTTAATATTAAATTCACCACCATTTGAAGTATATTCAGCAATTTTTAAACTTTTATCTCCAACTAAAATATTTCCTGAATTTGTAATTGATTTAATATATATTTTATCTGAAACTTCTAAACTAGCATCTTTTTTAACCTCTATACTTGCATTTATCTTTTCAGTATAATTATTATTGTTATTATTATTCTTATTATTTAAAAACAACTTACCTTCATCTACAGATACATTCTTAATAGAATTTAAACTATTTGCATTTAAACTTAATTTAGAATTTCCTAATTTAATTAATAATTTATCTCCTTTATTTTCAAATGATTTATCACTTAAATCAATATCTTTACTGCTATTAATCTTAATATTACCACCAGAACCTATAACATATTTAGAGATACTAGCCTTATTATTAAAGTTAAGTAAAACATCACCTTTTTGTGATTCAACTGTACCTTTAAATTCTTCTACATTATTTAAAATTAGTTGACTATCATTTTTGTTATAAATAACTTTATCTCCTGTTATCTTATTATTAACCACACCATTTTTAAGATTTAATGCTAAATTAGCACTATTTAAATTAATAGACCCTTTAAATTTAGATATTTCTTTATTTATCTCTAATTCACTAGTTTCATTATCATCTGAACTAGATATATTTAATTTTCCATTTTCATTTCCAATTAATTCTTGATTTAAAGTTGTATAATTATCTAATTTTAAATCAAGTTCACTATTTAATTCTAAATTACCAGTATTATTTAAATTTTTATAATTAATAGTAACTTTAGACCCTCTTTGCACAAAATCTCCTGAGCCTGTTATAGTAGACTTAATTTCACTTTGATTTATAAAATCCGCAACTAATTTAGTTTTATTCTTTAAGTTATATTTACTATCTGAATTATTAAATATTTCTTTTTTAATAGTTAAAGTTCCCTCATCAACATCAAATTCTTTAATATTTTTAGTTTCTATGTCATTAATAGTAAGATTTTTTGAACCTTTTTTAACTATTTTAGAACTACCTTTTTCACTACCTTCTATATTCATCTTATCCATTATTGAATCTTCATCAGCTTTAAAAATAATATTCTTATTATCCTTTAATAATATTTTGCCATTAGTTGTAAGCCCGTCTTTACCTATTAATAATACATCTCCCTTACTACTAATTTCTCCTGTAAATTCTTTAATGCTTTTAAATCCTATTGATTTACTAGAAATATTGGCGTATTTACCACTAATAAACTTATACTCTAGTATTCTATCTTCTTCATTTTCTGAATTAATATCAAATTTAAATTCTTTATCTTTAGAATTTTCTTTTACTTCTATACTTCCAGTAAAATCTTTGAATTTATTCTTTATAGTTATATTTCCTTTATTAGTTTGCTCAAGGATTAACTTCCCTTTTCCTTTAATATTAGAATTTACAATAAAAGAGTTGTCGTTTTTATCATTTAATGATAAAGTTAAAGAAGCATTTTCCTTAATATCTATTGTATTCTTTAAATTTGTTGATGCAATAATATTATTTTCTCTAAAATTAGTTATCTTAGAATTACCCTTTACCTCAACATCAACTGCTTGACCAGTATTTGAATAACTTCCTATACTCTTGTAATCTTTTAATATCAAATCTGAATTATTTAATGTAATTTTTGAAATACTTTTACTATATAAAATCTCATTAACATTTTTTTCATATAAAGCTTCATTTCTTGAACCTTCTTCATAATAAGTTGAATTATCAAGTATTACCTCTCCATTATTCTTAACATTTTCATAAATGTCAGCATTTTCTACAATTTGATTTTTTAATGTAAGTTTATTTCCATCTAAATTAATTTCGCTATATGTAACTTTACTTTTATTTTCATTCTCAGTTCCCTCAACAACTAAATCCTTATTTAATGTTAATTTAGAAAAATTAGTAGCTTTACTATCCTTTCCTTTATCTGTTGGTGAATTAACCTTTATAATCCCACCATTTGCAGTAATTTCTGAACTAATTTGCTCTGTTTTAGTATTTAATACTGTACTATCTTCTATATGTACATTAGCATTTTTTAAAGATTTTGAATTATAATAATTTAATTGTCCCTCTTTAATCCAAATATTAACTTTATTATCCTCACTAAATTTATTATCTTCATTAGTAAATTCTATAGCTGATTTACCCTTTTTCTCTATATTAATATTGCCTACTAATTTATTATTAAATGTTAAATTACTATTTTCAGTATACACTTTTAAAGTAGAATATTTTTCAATTTTATTTATTATACTTCCAGCTTTATTATTATTAGAATCTATTTTAACTTCTAAATCTTTACCATTTAAATCTAATATTCCACCATCTTTAACCAATACCTTATTATTTACACCTAAAGCCTTATCACTACCTAATTTTAAAGTAATATTACCTTCATTTTTACTTTCTTTATTACCTGTAATAGTAATATTTCCTTTGTAGTTTTCTGAATTTTGTTTAAGTTCAACTTCTCCTCCTGAAAAATATTGAGCATCTACAACTAATTCCTTATTTTTAAGTTCATGATTAATTCCTAGTTTTCCCTCACCAGAGAAATAATATTTACTATTGCTAGATTTATCTTTAGTTAAAGTTACTTCTTTATTTTTAGCTACTCCTAAAGCTAATCTATCATTATTTTCTATATTATCTGAATCATTTTCTAAATATAGAACTCCCTCTGAATTATCGTTTAAAATAGAATTATGTTTACTATCTATACTAGCACCATAACCTAAATTAATAATTTTACTATTACTACTTTCATTTTTATTAATTTTTAAATTTATTCCTTTTTTTACATCTATATCTAATTTACTATTATCAATCCCTATTTTATCTATTACTACAGTTCCTCTATTTTTTCCATCTCCTGTATTTATTTTAGATATACTTTTTGATTTATCAAGACCTTTTAAGGTTACAGTTCCATTATCTCCACCTAAATTTAAAGTACTAATACTTGAATCTATTTCTTTATCTTCACTTCCTATAGTAATATCTTTACTACTTCCTAAATAAAGATTTGAATATTCTTTATACTTAGTATCAATACTTTTGATATCTTTACCTAAACTTAAAACTCCTTTTGAATTTTTATCTATTTTATCAAGTAAATTATTTAATCCATCTTCATTATTTTCTATTTCAAGTACAGAACTATTTTTCAATAATGTTTTAGCACTTCCTAAAGTTTCCTCTTTTTTAATTTTTAATTTTCCACCCTCAACATCAATACTACCTTTTAATTCTGAATTATTTTCATTTTCTAAGTATAATAATCCTGACCCTTTTTTTATTGCCTTAATATTTCCTTTAAAATTTGCTTTCATTGTAGAGGAATGATTATTTTCAATATTTGCTTTAAAGTTGTGATCATCCGTAGTTTTACCAGTATCACTTTTATTATTAACTTTAAAATCAATAGTTCCTTTAATTACAGTTTCATTAATTTCTTTTTCTGTTTTAGCATCAGAATATGGAGTAGGTCTATCTACAACTTTTCCTAACAAATTCATTTCTAATGTAGATTTTTCTTCAACATTAATTTCTGAATCAACCTCAGTTGCTCTACCGACTGACAATGTTGATGAATTTTTAATATTAATAGTTTTTGATTTAAATTTAGTTTCTCTGTATTCATCTTCATAAACTACAGTGTTTTCAGACTTTGTATCATCAGAGCCATGTATAACATTATCTCCCTCAATTTTCACATAACCCTTTTCAATATCAAATTTACCAGTAATATCTGTATTTTCACTTCTTATTGACCATTCACTTTTATTCTCACTGCTTTTATCATTATCAACAACTTTATACACTAAATCTAAATCACCTTTAAAACTCCCTAAAAATACTCTTTTGCCATTTTTAGGGACAAATGTAAATGTTGCCTTTTTATTGTCTTTGCCTTTATTTTCATTTACTATTTTAGCATATTTATCCATATGATAAATATCTTTAAACTCTAAATTATTTCCATTTAAATTTAAAGTTCCACCTCTATGTCCAAACATTACATTACTATCTTTTATTTGATTTGAATTAGTTATTGTAAGTTTTGCACCTTGTGCTAATCTAATATTTTCAGCAACTGGTCCATCATTATTTTTAAGTTCTGTTTCTCCACCACCTAAATTTAAATTTTCTATATTATTACTACTTTTAATAACTAATTTACCCTCACCTATTTTTCTAACAGTTATCTTTTTAGAATTATCTTTATTAGACGATATTTCATATGTTAAAGTCTTATCTTTATGAACAACAAAACCAGCAGTTTCTAATGTCCCGCTGCCTTTCAAAGTTGTATCTTCTTTAAATTCTAATCTTGCTGCATGAGTATTTGTATCTCCCTCTACTTTAACCTCTAAATCTTTTTTATTAAATATTTGATTTTTAGTACTACTTTTTCCATTAATATCTATATTTTCTTTGAGACTAAATTTTCTTTCCTCACCATCAACTTTTAAAACTCCATTTTCAAATTTTACATCATCTTTTGTCTCTCCTGTAATTTCTTTATCTGTTATATTTTTTTTTAAATTTTCATATGAAGAATGATGAGCTAAATAGTATAGTTTTCTACCATATCCTCCTATCGCATCCCCTCTACTAAGGCTTCCTGATATAAGCCATTTTTTATTTTCATCATCCCACCAAAAAAGTGGAGAACCACTATCTCCTTTTTTCGCTCCTGAATCAAGAGGTGTTTTAGAACTTTTCTCTAAAGATATTTGTACATCTTGACCTAGTCCCATTCTTTTGCTACCAGTTATCTTATTTAATCCCCCAGCAAAATGTTGCATTTTATCTGGATCCTTTTCTTTTCCATTATCAACAGCTACTCTATTTAATCCTCTACCAACTCTTGCTACTAAATCTCCAGATTTTATATTATTCCACTGTTCTTTAGTTACTCCCTCTGTAATATATGCATCAAAAGCTATTCTATCCGTTCTTAATAACGCATAATCATACTCAACTTGTTGTCTATGAGCTACCTCAATACTTTCAGAAAATTTTGTATATTTATTATCTAAACTTAATTTTTTATATCCTTCAAAAAGTTCTACATCATTTCTAAAATGTCTTTTTGAAAAAGTAAATTTATCTGGTGGAGTAACATGATATACACCTGATAAAATTTGAGAATCTCCCCATAATGCAAAGTTTCCTGTGTCAACTACACCATCAAAATTAGGAATAGGTTTATCTATTGTGCCAGATTCTGTTCCATCTTTTTTATAAACCTTAACACCTGTTCTACCAATAAAGTATTTCCCTCTATTCATTGCAAAATCTTCATAATTTTCCCAATTAATATCATGTCTAACTAAATTTGAAATTCCAATTTCACCAGTTAATATCAGTATTAATAATAAATTATATTTATAGCTCATAACTATCCTTTCAACACCGCTAATAACTTAATATTATATTTAACAAATAAATTATCTAACTTTAATTTTAAATTATAATTAATACACTCTTATTCTCTCACAATAATTGTATACTTATATTTAAAAAAAATCAATGATTATAGAAAAAAGAGAAAGAATAATCCTCTCCTTTATCACCAATTATATCCCATACCTAATTTAAATACATATCTACCATATGATTTTTGATAAACATTTGCATCAAAGTCTAAATTAATAAATAGCTTTTCTGTTGGTTTAAATTCAAAACCTGTCTTTACATTTACTCTCCAGTCATCTTTAAAAGTATTTTCTACACTTTTACCCTTATTAGAAATTTCATAACTAGACCAATTATACTCAACATTAGCCTTAGTAAAAAAATTTACATATTTATGTTCTAATTTAATTCCTGTCTCATAATACAAACTAATTGGTTTTTTATGTGATACTTTATAATTCTTTAATGAATATTTAACAGTTTCACTTAACATAGGATTAGTTCTATATCCAAATTTATTTAGATATATAATATTAATATCATTTTTTAAATTAAATTTAGGATTTATTCCTATATTTAATGAATTATTTAAATATGCCAAGGTGTCGTTTTTATCTTCATTATTTAAAACTATTGTATTTAAACCTAGTCCTAAATTAATATCAAAAAACCTATACTTTAGACCAAATTTAGGTACTAACATTATAGATACAAAACTCTTACCAATTGATTCTTTCTTCTTAACATCACTAGTTACATTACTTTCTAGTACATTAAAACTAAATCCATTTGAAAATTTAACCGTATTTAAAGTATCAGCTTTTTCAAAATTAATTTCAACTCCATTAGTAAAAATTTTATTTTTATACTCTCTATAGTTTATTTTAAAATAATTTTTATCTATTTTATTATAGTTTACATAATTAACCTCAATAATATTTCTGTATCTTAAATCACTATTAATATTATTAATTAAATCTATTTCATTAAATACATATAGTTTATTTAATACATCACTTTTAATCATAGAATACATTCTAATAATATCATCTGTTCCCTTTTCAGTATCAAGCTCATAAACACTATCATATTCTCTAAGATTTAAAACATTAATATCATACTTCTTAACTTTAGCTATATTTATTTTTTCTAAATCATTAATCATTTTATTTATTAATTCATTTTTAAGCTTAACTGTAATATCTACATCTTTATCTGTTTCTTCAATTTCAAGTAATTTCTTATTTTCTTCATTTAAATGTATATCAAATCTACCACCATTTGAATTATACTTAGATATCTTTAAATTCTTATCAAATAAATTAATAATTCCAGAATTTCTTACTGATTTTAAATGTGTATCATCAGAAAAATCTGCAATTGAATTCTTAGCAATATTAATATCTGATTCTATTTTTTTACTATTACCTCTATTTATTGTTACAGTTCCTTTACTTACACCATTACCTATATTTATTTTAGTTACATGTTTTGATCTATCAAGACCTTTTAAAGTTACAGTTCCATTATCTCCACCTAAGTTTAAAGTACTAATACTTGAATCTATTTCTTTATCTTCACTTCCTATAGTAATATCTTTACTACTTCCTAAATAAAGATTTGAATATTCCATATACTTTTTATCAATACTTGTAATACTTTTCCCTAAACTTAAAATTCCTTGTGAATCCTTATCTATTTTATCAAGTAAATTATCTAATTTATCTTCATTATTTTCTACTTCAAGTACAGCTTTAGAATCTATTTTTGTTTTAATATTACCTAATGTCTCTTCTTTATTAACCTTTAATTTACCACCCTCAATATCAATTTTACCTTTTAATTCACTATTATTTTCATTTTTAAAATAAAGTAAACCCTCACCTTTTTTTATAGCTTTAATTTCTCCTTTAAGGTTTCCATCTATTACAGCCATATTATTATTTTCAATATTTGCTTTAAAATTAGTTACAGCACTTGATTTAAAATTAATATCACCCTTAATTAATGTCTGATTAATATCTTTTTCTGTCTTCGCATTAGCATATGGTATAGCTCTATTTTTTACAGTGCCTAAAAGATTCATTTCTAAAATAGAACTATCATTAACATTAATTTTAGATTGCAATTTTACTGATCTATTTATTGATAATGTTGAAGAATTTTTAATATTAATAGACTCTGATTTAAACTTAGCCTCTTTATATTCATCTTCATATACAACATTATTATAGCCATGTACTACATTATCTCCATCAATTCTTACTTTACCATTTTCTATATCAAACTTACCTTTAATATCTGTGTATTCACTTCTTATTGACCATTCACTATTACTATCTTTACCTTCATACACTAAGTTTAAATTATTCTTAAAACTACCCAAAAATACTCTTTTACCACTACTGGGTTTAAATATAAAGGTCGATTGTTTATCCTTATTGTCATTTCCTATCTTTGCATCTTTATCCATATGATAAATATCTTTAAATTCTAAATTTTGTCCATTTAAATTTAAAGTCCCACCCCTATGTCCAAATACTACATTATTATCATTAAGTTGGTCTGCTCTATTTATTGTAAGCTTTGCTCCTTGTGCCAATCTAATTACTGAGGCTGCAACACCAGATGTATTTTCAAGTACTGTTTCTCCTCCGCCTAAATTTAGTTCTCCATAATTTCTACCATCAGTTTTAATAATTAGTTTACCTTCTCCTATTTTTCTAATTATATTTTTTTCTCCAAAATGTAATTTATATGTTAAAGTTGCACCTTTATGCACAACAAAACCGGCAGTTGATAAACTACCACTACCTTTTAATGTTGTATCTTGCTTAAATTCAAGTCTTGCTGATCCTGTATCTGTATTACCACTTACATCAATATTCAATCCTTTCTTATTAAATACTTGATTTTTAACACTAATAATTTTAGTATCTATATTATCTTCATACTTATTTACTCTACTACCTATATAGTTTTTCTTTCCTTTACTTCCCTGTTCAACAAAACTTCTTTCTTTATCTCCAACTTTTAATTTACCAGAAACAAATTCAACATTTGATTCATTTGTAATTTCCTCATCTGTTAATGATTTTATCCATTTTTCATAAAATTTTGGATTACTTAAAAGATGTGAACTTTTTCCATATCCTTTACCATTTCCACCACTATTACTTGAAGCAATTAACCACTTCTTTTTTTCCTTGTCCCACCAAAAAAGTGGTGAACCACTATCACCAGGTTTAGTCCCTGAATCAAGAGCAGTTTTAGCATATCTTTCTATACTAATGTATATTATCTGATCAATTCCATCTTTACTTTCTTTCCATTTAGCACTAATCTTATTAAGTCCTCCAGCAAATTTCCAAAGTGGCGCTACATACTCTTCCAAATTATTACCAATCGCTACACGGTTATATCCTGCACCAACCCTTGCAACTATATCTTCAGCCTTAATTTTCTCCCAATCATCTTGTGTTATACCCTCTGTAACATAGGCATCAAAAGCTATTTTATCAGTTCTAATCAATGAATAATCTTTACCTATATCTAATCTATAGTTTGTTTGAATTTTCTCAGAAAACTTTCTGTATTTTTCATCAGAACTTGAAGCTTTATATCCATCATAAAGTTCTACATCATTTCTTAAATGTCTTTTAGAAAAAGTAAAGTTATCTGGTGTTTTAATATGTGTAACTCCTGATAATATCTGTGAATCACCCCATAAAGCGAAATTACCTTTATCAACTACTCCATCAAAATTAGGTATAGGTTGTTCTATTTTTCCTGACATTGATCCATTCTTTTTATACACAATAACATTTTGTTGTCCTATAGAATACTTACCATTATTCATTGCAAAATCTTCATAATTTTCCCAATCTATATCGTGTCTACCTAAATTTGAAAAGATAATTCTATTAGTAAATAAAAGTATTAATAATAGCTTAAACTTATATTCCATAATTATCCTACCAATTATATCCCATACCTGTTTTAAATATATATCTACCATATGATTTTTGATATACGTTTGCTTCAAAATCTAAATTAATATATAAGTTTTGTGTTGGTTTAAATTCAAATCCCATATTTATATTAACTCTCCAATCATCTTTAAAACTATTTTCTATACTTCTTCCTTTATTAGATATCTTATAACTAGAAAAGTTATACTCTACATTACCTTTTGTATAGAAATCTACATATTTATGTTCTAATCTAAGTCCTGTCTCATAATATAAATTAATTGGGACTTTATGTAATATTTCATAATCTCCTGTTGTATTGTCTTTAGAAATTTTTTTACTTAAGATAGGATTTAATCTATATCCAAATCTATTTAAATATTTAATATCAACATCATCACTTATCTTAAACTTAGGATTTATTCCTACATTTAAGAAATTATTTAAATAAGATAATGTATCATTCTTATCATTATTATTAACTATTGAGAAATTTAACCCAAGTCCTAAATTAATATCAAAAATTCCATATTTTAATCCTAATCTAGGTATAAATCCAACGGATACAAAGTTCTTATTAACTGCATTTTTAGATTTAACCTCAGTATTTAATTTACTTCCTAATACTTTAAAATTAAATCCACCTGAAATTATAACCTTATCAAAGTTATCAGTTTTTTCAAAATTAAGTTCTGCTCCATTAGTAGAAATACTATTCTTATACTCTGTATTTTCTATTTTAGAATAATTTTTATCTATTTTATTATAGTTAATATAGTTAGCTTCAATAGTTCTTCTATATTTTAGTTCATAATTAATATTATTAATTAAATCTAATTCATTAAATATGTATAAATCATTTATTACTTCTTCTTTAACTGTAGAAGTTAAAGATTGAGTTCCATCTTCACTTCCTTCTAATTCAATTCTATAAACACTATCATATTGTTCAAGATTTAAAACTTTAAATTTACGTTCTTTAATCTTAGCTATATCTAATTTTTCTTTATTCTCAAATAATTTATCTATTACTTTCTTTTCAAGTTTAAGCGATGCTTCAACATCCTTATCTGTCTTTTCTATTTCAAGAATCTTACTTTTATATTCAGTTAAATGAATATTAATCTTACCATTTTTTGATTTATACTCTTCTATCTTTAAACTTCTATCTTTTAATAAGATCTCACCAGAGTTTTCTATCTTTTTTAGCTCTGCATCATTTGAAAATTTTAAAATCGATTTTGATCTAACATTAACTTCAGCATTTATTTCATGATCTGAATTATTTATATCAACAATTCCAGCATTTTTTCCATTACCTATATTTAAACTAGATATTTTTTGCTTTTTATTAAGACCATTTAAGGTTACAGTATTATTATTAGCATCTAAATTCAAGGTTTGAATATCTTCAGATATGTCATTTATATTAATATCTTTAGTAGCACTTAGATATAGTTTTGAAAATTCTTTATATCTACTATCAAGTTTTGAAATATCTCCATTTAAATTTAAAGTACCCTCTGATTTACTATCTATTTTATCAAGTAAAGAACCTAAATTATAATTATTATCATCTACTTCAAGTATAGAACCATTTTTCAATAATGCCTTAGCATTACCTAAAGTATCTGAGCTTTTAATCTTTAATTTACCCTCTGTAACTTCAATGCTACCCTTTAAATCTTTATTATTGTCATTCTTTAAGTAAAGTAATCCTTTGCCTTCTTTTATTCCCTTAACTTCTCCTTTAAGTTCTGCTTCTATAACAGCCTCATGATTATTTTCTATCTTTGCCTTAAAATTATTATTTCCACTATCTTTATCTTTTGAATCATTTTTAAAATCAACTGTTCCTTTAATCACAGTCCTATTAATTTCTTCTTCTTTCTTAGCTTCTTCATATGGAGTAGGTCTATCTGTAACAACTTTTCCTAATAAGTTTAGTTCTAAGGTAGCACCTTTTTCAACATTAATTTTTGATTCAACTTCTGTTGCTCTACTTACTGATAATGTTGATGATTTTTTAACATTGATAGTAATCGACTTAAACTTAGCTTCTTTGTATTCATCTTCATAAATTTTAGTTTTTGAAGCATTTGTATCATCAGAACCATGTATAACATTATCTCCCTCAATTTTTACATGTCCCTTTTCAATGTTAAAATCACCTTCAATATTTGTATCCTCACTTCTTATTGACCATTCACTATTACTATCATCAGGATTATACGATAAATCTAACTTTCCTTTAAAGCTCCCTAAAAATACTCTTTTACCACTTTTGGGTTTAAAGGTAAATGTTGATTTTTTATCACTTTTTTCATTTGATATTTTTGCATCCTTATCCATATGATAAATATCTTTAAATTCTAAATTAGTTCCATTTAAGTTTAAAGTTCCACCTCTATGACCAAATACTACGTTATTATCACTTATCTGATCTGCTCTATTTATAGTTAACTTAGCACCTTGGGCTAATCTAATTACTGAGGCTGCAACTCCAGAAGTATTTTGAAGTTCTGTTTCTCCTCCACCTAGGTTTAATTCTCCATAATTTCTACCATCAGATTTAATGATTAATTTACCTTCTCCTATTTTTCTAACTATATTTCTTTCTCCAAAATGCAATTTATATGTTAAAGTTGCATCTTTATGTACAACAAAACCGGCAGTAATTAATTCTCCATCTCCACTTAAGGTAGTGTCTTGTTTAAATTCTAATCTTGCATAATGTGTATTTGTTTTACTATTTACTTTAACTTCCAAATCCTTTTTGTTAAATATTTGATTTTTTGTTTTATTTGTTCCTTTAACAACATCATCAGCTGTTTCCTTTTCTCTAAATTCTCTTTCTTCATTATTAACTTTTAATTTACCTTCTTCAAATTTAACATCTGTTTCTGTTGTTATTTCTTTATCTGTAATATTTTTCTTTAAATTATCATATACATGAGGAAGACTTAAAAGAAATAGTCTCTTACCATATCCTCCTATAGTACTTCCACTATGACTTGCTGCCATAAACCATTTCTTTTTTTCTTCATCCCACCAAAAAAGTGGTGAACCACTATCTCCTCTTTTAGCTCCTGTATCAAGAGGAGTTTGAGGATCTTGTGATAAAACTAATTGTATATTTCTCCCTATACCATTAGTATTTTTACCTACAACTTTATTTAAACCACCAGCAAAATGATGGAATCTTTCTGTAAAATGATAGTCTACTCCATAATTAACAGCTACTGCATTTAACCCTCTACCAACTCTTGCAACTAAATCTCCATATTTAATTTTATTCCATTGATCCTCTGTTACTCCATCTATCACATGAGCATCAAAAACTATTCTATCAGTTCTTAATAAAGTATAATCTTTCTCAATTTTTTGTCTATAATTTGATTTAATATCTTCAGAAAATTTTTCATATTTTTTATCTAATGACAATTCTTTATATCCTTCAAAAAGTTCCACATCATTTCTAAAATGTCTTTTTGAAAAAGTAAATTTCTCTGGTGGAGTAACATGATACACTCCTGATAAAATTTGAGGATCTCCCCACAACGCAAAATTTCCTGTATCGACTACACTATCAAAATTAGGAATAGGTTTATCTATTTTTCCAGAAAGAGAACCATCTTTTTTATAGACTATTACATTCATTCTACCAATAGCATATTTACCTCTATTCATTGAGAAATCTTCATAATCTTCCCAATTAATATCATGTCTAGCTAGATTAGGAAAAATAACTTTGTTAATCATTAGAAAGATAAATAAATTATACTTGTAATTCATAATTACCCTTTCAGCATTTATAAAACTGGCTATTAACCAGTTTTATTCTATACATATCTTTTTAAGCTTTAAATCATTTTCAAGTTGATTTATATCTACATCTGCAGGGGCTCCAGTTAATAAGTCTTGACCTTTATTAGTCTTAGGAAATGGTATTACTTCTTTTATAGAACTTTCTTTTAACATTGCCATTAACCATCTATCAAGTCCAAATGCAAGTCCACCATGCGGTGGTACTCCATAACTTAAAGTTTCTAAGAAGAATCCAAATTTATCTAATTGTTCTTCTTTAGAAAGTCCTAATTCATCAAATACCTTAGATTGTAAACTAGAATCATGTATTCTAATAGATCCTCCCCCAATTTCATATCCATTTAATACTAAATCATATGATTCTGATAATATTTTATCATATTCTTTAGTATCTAAATATTTAATATGATCTTTTTTAATTGAAGTAAAAGGATGATGTGCTGCTTGATATCTTCCTTCCTCTTCTGAATATTCAAACATAGGGAAATCTAATACCCAAACAAATTTAAATTTATCTTTATCTATTAATCCTAACTCTTCTCCAAGTTTTAGTCTTAAAGCACCAAGTCCGTCTAATACTACCTTATTTTTATCTGCAAGTATAAAAGCTATTTCATTATTTTTTAAATCTAATCTTTTAACTATAGTATTAATTGTTTCATCATCAAAGAACTTAGCTATAGGTGAATTTATACTACCATCTTCAAGTTTTTTAATATATGCAAGACCCTTTGCCTTATAATACACTTTAACAAAATCTTCTAAATCTTTAATTTTTTTTCTTGAAAAATCTCTATCTTCACTTACTATAGCTCTTACACTACCACCATTTGATATAGCGGTGTCAAATACTGAAAATCCCTTATTATTTACAATGTCTGATATATCTTGTATCTTCATATCAAATCTTAAATCTGGTTTATCTGAACCATAATTATTCATTGCATAATCATAGCTAATTCTTTCAAATGGCTTATCTTCAACTTCACCAGTAACATCTGTAAACACTTTTTTAGCTAATCTTTCAACTAAATTTAATATATCTTCTTGATGTATAAATGACATTTCTAAATCAAGTTGTGTAAATTCAGGCTGTCTATCCGCCCTTAAATCTTCATCTCTAAAACATTTAGCAATCTGGTAATACTTATCTATTCCAGCAACCATTAATGTTTGTTTGAATAATTGTGGAGATTGAGGAAGTGCATAAAAATCTCCTTTTTGTATTCTACTTGGAACTATGAAATCTCTTGCCCCCTCTGGTGTTGCCTTACCAAGTATTGGAGTATCTACATCTAAAAATCCTTCATTATTCATAAACTCTCTAATAGAAAATAGCATCTTATTTCTTTTTTTAATGTTTTCTAAAACTTTTCTTCTTCTAATATCTAAATATCTATATGTTAATCTTAAATTCTCATTTACATTATTTTCATTTATTTCAAAAGGTAATTGTTTAGATGAAGATAATATTGTTATCTCATCTGCTAATACTTCTATTTCTCCTGTTTCAATATTCATATTTTTTGAGCTTCTTTCAAGTACTTTACCTTTAACCTGTATTACAAACTCATTTTTTAGTTTTTTCACTAATTCTTGTAAATTGGTAGGAGATTTATCATTAATTAATATTTGTGTAATCCCATATCTATCTCTTAAGTCTATAAAAGTAAAATGTCCTAAATCTCTTATTTTATCAACCCAACCAGATAAAATTACATTTTCATTAATATTTTCTATTCTTAACTCATTTAACTTATGACTTCTATACATGCTTTATCCTTTCTACTATTTCATCTATAGTTATTTCTTCCTGATTTCCTGTTCTGAAATCCTTGAAAGTTATTTTCCCAGAATTTAATTCATTTTCTCCTAATATTAATACATGATTTGCACCAACTTTATTAGCCTTTTTCATTTGTGCTGAAAAACCTTTAACACTATATTCAAATTCTATATTAATATCATTTTCTCTAAGCTTTTTAATAACATCAAATAAATATTTTTTAGTTTCTTCAAAATATGCTATAAATACTTTATCATTTTCTTTTAATAACAATGATTCATCCATTATCATCGATAATCTTTCAATACCTGCTGCAAAACCTACTGCTGGAACTTTAACTTCAGCTAAAATTTCTGTTAATTTATCATATCTTCCACCACCAAGAACAGTAGATTGTGAACCAAGTTTATTTGATTTAATTTCAAATACTGTATCAGAATAATAATCAAGACCTCTAACAAGTGCTGGATTTACAATGTATTTAATATTAAATTTATCTAGATTATCTTTTAATTCCTCAAAAAACGCTTTACTTTCTTCATCAAAGAAATCATGTAATTTAGGAGCATTTATCAAAACCTTCTGATCTCCTTCATCTTTTGAATCAAATACTCTTAATGGATTCTTTTCTGCCCTTATTTTTGAATCATCACTTAATTTATCTATATTATTCAACAGATATTTTTTTAGCTCTTTTATATATACAATTCTTGAATCTACAGAACCAAGTGAATTTAACTCAACCACTAAATCATTAATACCCAAATTATTTAAAAATTCACATGCCATAGTTATTAATTCAGCATCTAAAAAGGGACTTCTTATACCAAATGATTCAACACCAAATTGATGAAATTCTCTATACCTACCCTTTTGTGGTGCCTCATATCTATACATAGGACCATAATAATACCATTTTACATTAGGATTACTTTTATGAAATCCAGCATTTAAATACGCTCTTACTACTCCTGCTGTACCCTCAGGACGCATAGTTACACTTCTATCTCCCTTATCCATAAAAGTATACATTTCTTTTGAAACAACATCTGTTTCATCTCCAACTGCTCTTTTAAAAAGTTCTGTTTCTTCAAGTATTGGAGTAATAATATTCATATATCCATATTTATCAAAAATTTTTTTAGCTGTATTTACAATAAAATTGTACTTTTGGGCATCTTGTGAAAATATATCTTTCATTCCCCTTAAAGTTTCAAATTTCATAAAATCTCCTTTATTTCACTATATATTAACTCATGTATATCTTCAATAGTCATCATCTTATTATCAACTACACAATTTATTATTCTCCAACCTTTTTCTTTTGCTATATTTAAAGCATTATAGTATGATTTTTTTAAATATTCTCTATCACTTTCATGTATATCTTTTTTACTATCTCCAGTAAATTTATTATTCCTATTTTCCATAAGATTAAATGTATATTCTATAGGAACATTTAAAAATATAGTTATATTAGGTTTTGGTATGCAAAATTTATTAAATTCTAAATCTTCTAACCATTTCAAATATTCTTCCTTTTCTTTAATATCATCTATTTTTGAACCATGATGTATCATATTAGATCCTGTATACCTATCACTAATTATTATACTCCCTGATAAATAGTCTTTCTCCCAATCCATCTTATATGATGCATATCTATCTATGCCAAAAAATGTTGAGGCAGTGTATGCATTAACATCTGTAGGTTTAGAACCAAATTCTCCTGATAAATACATTTTTACTAAGGCAGAAGCATTAGATTCATAGTTAGGAAATGATATTTTTTTTACCTTAATTCCATTATCAACTAATCTATTATATAGTTTCTGTGTTTGTGTTTGCTTACCACTTCCATCAGTTCCTTCAATTATTATTAATTTTCCCATATCTATCTCCTAGTATTTTTCTAATATAACCTTGAGACTATGCCAAACAAGTGTTGAACATTTTATCCTAGCAGGCATATCCTTAGTTATTTCTAAAAGTTTAGCCTCTCCTAATATGTCCTTTTCAGTATCACTTACATTCTCACCTTTCATAACCTTAAAGAATACATCTAGTATTTCCTTAGCCTTACTAACATATTCATATTTAATCAATTCAACGAGCATAGCAGCAGAGGCTGTAGAAATGGCACAACCACTACCTAAAAAAGAAGCATTTACTATCCTTTCTTTTTCAACTTTTAAAACTATAGAAAAATCATCACCACAAGATGGATTATGACCTCTTTCAACATCAGTTGCATTCTCTATTTCACCTTTTAAGTCATCTCTTTTATTATATTCCATTATTGTTAATTGATACAATTTTTCTAAGCTCATACCTGCTCCTCAAATTTTTTATTTTATTTTAACACATTTATGTTATTTTTTCTACAAAAGAGTTGATTTTTTCTAAATTATATACAATTATTTTTAAATAATAAAAAAACTCAGATTACTCTGAGTTCTATATATTAATTTTACTTTAGTTTAAATTGTATAAATACAGGATCATGGTCACTAAATGCTCCTTGTGATCTAGTAAATTCTGGATTTACTCTTATTACATCAACATTTACTTCCCCTTTATATTTTTTGTTTATAAATATGTTATCAAGTACTTGAGACATACCCTCATAAACGTATGAATATCTCTTATTTGGTGCAAGTTCTCCCATAACATCTATAAGTTCATTTCCTCTAATATTAGCAGATGTTACTGAGAAATCATAATCATTAATATCTCCCATTACAACTACAGTAGCTTCTTTATCCTTAGATAATATTTCTTTTACAAACGCATTTATATACTTAGCTTGTTTATGTCTATTACCCTCTGATCTTCTTATAGGTGGTTGTTGTGGTCCATATATAGGGTCATCTCCTCTTTTTGAACTTAAATGAACACCTATAACATATATATGTTTTCCATCCATTTCAAATAGAGCAACTAAAGGTTTTCTTGTTGCAATAAAGGCATCACTATCAAGTCCTATTCTTCCTGGATTGTATGTTAATTTTGCTTTTCCATTTTCTAATAATACTTTAGTGTTTTCATAAGAATTTCCTTGATTTCTTTCAACTAATTTAAGTTTATCTTTTCTGTATAATATAGCGTTACGTATATTCATAGAAGGCATCCCCCCGTCTTTTCCATATTCTGGATCAACCGCTAAATATCCATAATCTACATCAGTTTCATATTTTATAGCTTCTATCATTGCCTGTCCATTTTTTTCTGAACTTACTACATTACTTGTAGTTGGACCATCATCATCTCCAACCTCTATAAGCGTAATTATATCTGGAGTTTTTAATTTATCCTTAACTTGTTTTGCAAATAATGGTGTTCTTTCAGGATTTACAACATGAGCATAGTTTTCAACGTTATATGATGAAATATTAATCATATCATCTCTATATTCAAATTCTAAAACTTCTGGTTTTGCACCTATATCATCAATAGGAGGTAATTCCTCTATAGGCAATATTTTAATAGAATTGTAGTTATCATTAGTTAATATTCCAACTATATCTCCCTTAAATTTATCACCAGGATTTGGCGTAAATTCTCTTATGAAATGTTTATTCTTCCAATAAGTACTTCTAGTTGCACTAACATTTAAAACATGATTTTTTTCATTACCATATTTATCATACAATACTCCACCATTTTCTGTAAGTACTGCCTTATCTCTTGCAAGTTTAGGTATTACATAAATATCTCCATATTCTTCCTTATGCCCTGTTATATATGGATCTTTAATTCTTACAACCATACCTTCTAAAGATTCATAAAAATCCATAGCAGAAGCAGTTCTATCAATGTTTAAAACATCATCATCTGCAACATTAGTTGGTATTTCATTACCATATATTTCAGTTATCATGGGTTTTAAATTAACATCTAAAACTTCTAAATCATTTGCATATATTGTAGTAACTGTTAATTTAGTTTTGTCAAATCTAGCAAATTGCTTTTCTCCAACCTTCCCTGAAACAGAAACTAAATCTCCCACAGAAATTTTATCCACCCCTTTATATTCCACATAAATTCCCTCAGAAGTATTAGGATCTTGATCTGGTTTTTCACTTTGTATGTACATACCCTTATTGTATCTATCATTTACTTTATATGTTACTATACCCTCTACATTACTTACCCTTCTATTTAAAAGTGGCGACTGTAATCCTCTACCTTGTATTTCAGAAATACTTTCTGCATATACAAAACTCATTATTGCAACAAATGATAATAATATTTTTTTCATTTTATCTCTCCTACCAATTATATGAAATATTTAATCCAAATCCACCTATGTATTTATGTTCAGCTGCAGAATTTCCATTTGAATAAACATAAGTAAATGATGTTTCTGGTTTAATACTTAACCTATTTTCAACCAATTTAATTTCTGAACCTAAACTAACCTTAGCCTTAATTTCTCTATCTTTTTGTGGTTCATCTTCTATTTCAAACTTCTTAGCATCATTATATTCATACTTAACAATTCCATTATTGCCACTACTGCTCTTTTTACCATTAGTACTTTCATCTTCTTTAATTCTATATTTATAGAACTTAAATTGATTAAATCCTAAATTATCTACATAGTCTGTAAAGTGTTTCATATGATCAAATGATATCTTATTTTCCCTATAATCTAAATCAATACCTGTAAGTAATGTAATATTTTCTTTAACATCATATCTAAACTCATTTTTATTTATCAACCCATATTTATTAGATTTATTATCATAAAATTCATCTCTTGAATATGCAAACTGTATATCTGTTCCAAAGTAAACCCTACCCCTTTTATATGACATTTTAAATCCAGGATTTACGAATAGTAGTAAGTTGTTTGTTTCAGTAATTGTTACGCCACTACCAGCTTTTGGTTTAGATGCTTTGGGTTTAACGGCTTTGGCTGCAACTTTAGCAGCAGGCACAGCTTCTGATGAAACCTTTTTCTTACCATTAGTATTTTTTTCTTCTTTAGCAACCATTTCATACTCTGAAGCAAAGTTTAAATTAGCCTCTACTTTAAATCCTCTATTTAAGTATGTAAGCTTATTTTCACTTAAAGAAAATATTGAATTAGTTATATCATTTTTAGAAAATCCAAACATTCTATAACTTACATCACTCTTACTATCATAAATTAGACGTCCATTTCTTCCACTAGACTTATATCCTAATCTTAAAGTTGCATCACTATTGTCAAAAAAAGAAGAGACAAACGTTCTGTAATTACCATCTGCTGTTAATTTTAGGTTATCAGAAACATTGTACTCTAATATACTTTTTAAATCATAAGTATAATTTACAAATTTAGTTTTTCCTATAGAAATACTATTGGAAGTAGAAAATTCTCCAAACACTCTATACTTATCTGTATTATAGTCTGCATTACCTGTAACTCTAACTGTATGCTTATTTTCTGTTACTAATTCATCACTATTAGAAGAATCTTTAGATGAGCTTTTTTTAGTACTTTTAGATGTCGTTCTACCTTTATCTATATACACCGAATGTTTTAATTCATAATCTAATTTCCCAACTGTTGTAAGGTTTTTAATTCCTGTGTATTTAAAGTAGTTTTTTTGTTCAAATTCTAAAAATCTTTCTCCTTTTTCTGTTGCTTTAATCCCAGATTTTAAATCAAGCTTAGCTTGGTTGTAGAAAAAAGTATCTTGTAAAATCCTCGAACTAGAAAATTTAAGGTCTAAATTAATTGCTCCACCATTTTTAGCTATATTTATTTTATCATCAGTTTTACTATTTTTATGTAATATCTTTGATTTATCTTTTTCTTCACCATCTACATCATATATAAGTTTAGTGTTGAAAAATCCTAGGTTATATATAGTATTAGTTTCAAGGTAAGCATAAAGTCTATTTGTTTCTTTTTTAAAATTATTACTTATATAGCTTCCAGAAAGATATATATCAGTTCTTTTAATACGAGTATTCCCATAAATACCTAATATAATGTTTTTATCAGTTTCACTTTCATACCCTATTCTATTTAAAGCATCAGTTTTTTGAAAAAAATTAAAATCATCTCTATACTTATTCTTAATAGATAAGTGTTTTGTTAGTTCATCCTTAAAGCTCTCATCTTTTTTATAATCTAACATAAAAAGATTTTTATATGCTCCATAAAACCCTATATCTGTCTTATCTCCTAATTTTTTCTGATAACTAAATCCTATAAAACGCTTAATCTTTGAGTTATTTTCTAAAATTTTTTCTCTGCTTGCCTCAAGATGAGTGAAACCATATAAATTTTTATTTGAATCTAAATAAATTCCTAGTTTTGCCTTTTCATCTATACTAGTATCTATCCCTTTTCCAAACTTAACAGACCCACCTGTTTCAAAATTTCCTGTTGTACCCGAAAAGGACGCAATCGAAGTAATTGCTAACAAACCAAAAGCCATTTTATTCATAATCTATCTCCTTCCAAACCATATAATTAATTTATACCCTAAAAAAATATAAATTGTCAATACATTCATTGTATTTTTACAAATTTAGTTTGTTGTAAATGTAGTTTTCTTGATTTTGGCAAATTAAAAAGCTCAACAAATTGTTAAGCTTCATATTACTCTCCATATCCTGTATTTTTTTTATTAAATATTATCTCTATAGGAGAACCTTCAAATCCAAAATATTCCCTTAAATTATTTTCTATATACCTTTTGTATGAAAAATGTATTAAATCTGGATTATTAGAGAAAAACACAAATCTTGGTGGTGCTACACCAATTTGAGTCCCATAATTTATTTTAACAGCTCTACCCTTTCTAGTAGGAACAGGATTTTTAGCTATCATTTCTTCTAATATCTGATTTAAAAGACCAGTAGATATCTTCTTATTATATTCTTCATTAATCATTTTAACTTGATCTATAATATTTATAGTTCTTTTTCCAGTAAGAGCTGAAATTGTCACTACAGGTGCATAATCTAAAAAAGGCATATCTGCTCTAACAAGATCAACAAATTCCTTAACTGTCTTATTATTCTTCTCTATTAAATCCCATTTATTAATTGCAATAATTAATGGTTTTTTCTCCTCAAATATTAATCCTGCAATTCTTTTATCTTGTTCTGTTAATAATTCTGTTGCATCCAACATAAGGACACAAACATTAGCCCTTTGTATAGCTTTAACAGCTCTTAAAACTGAATAATATTCTATATCATCTTCAACCTTAGACTTTCTTCTTATACCAGCTGTATCTATTATAGTATATCTTTCTCCGTTATAGTTAAAGCTTGAATCTATAGAATCTCTCGTAGTTCCAGCAATATCACTAACTATAGATCTTTCCTTATTAAGTATTTTATTAACAAAAGATGATTTACCTGCATTAGGTCTTCCAAGAACTGCTATAGCTAATCCTGTTTCTTCCTCTTTATTAACCACAGGAAATTTTTCTACAGCTAAATCTAATAAATCCCCTAAATTAACTTTATGTTCAGCTGATATTGGTACTACATCTTCAAATCCTAATCCATAAAATTCATACATAGCATCCTTATCTTTAACATAATTATCTATCTTATTAACTGCAACTATTACTTTTTTGTCTTCTTTTCTAAGTATTTTGGCTATATCCTCATCTATTGATGTAATCCCAGCCTTACCATCAACTAGAAATATTATAGAGTCTGCTTCATCTATAGCAACTCTTGCCTGATCTTTAATCTTATTCATCATAAAATCATTACTACGTGGTTCAAGTCCTCCAGTATCAACTAATAGAAATTTCTTACCAGACCATTCAGTTTCTCTATATAGTCTATCTCTTGTAACACCAATTTCATCTTTAACTATAGATAATCTATCACCAATTAATTTATTAAAAAGTGTAGATTTACCAACATTAGGTCTTCCAACTATTGCTACTATCAAATTTACTCTCCTTTCACGTTTCTATTAAAATTATTCCTTGTATTTCCTTAATTTTATCTAATTCTTCTTCGGAAACATTTAATTTCATAATTATTCTTTCATTATACATCTTATCTAATATTTCAATTCCATTTTTCTCAAGTTTTGTTTCAACCTCTGTTGATTTTGAATAATCAAAGTCAATTAAAATATTTTTTTTAGATATATATTCTACTATACCTGCATCATTTATTGCAAGTTTTGCAGTTTTTGCATAATTTCTTATTAATCCCCCTGCTCCTAGTTTAATTCCACCAAAATATCTAGTTGCCACTATAACCAAATTAGAAACACCTAATCTAAGTATTATCTCTGCCATTGGTTTACCAGCAGTATTAACAGGTTCTCCATTATCATTAAATTTAAAATATTCTTGATTATTTTCAACTACCCTATATACATAAACATTATGAGTTGCATCAAAATTTTTCTCACTTATTCTATGTATATATTCCTCCGCTTCTTTTACAGTTGTTACAGGTTTAATATATCCTATAAATTTTGATTTCTTTTCTATAAACTCTATAACAGTTTCTTTGGCTACTGTATTCATTGTACAAGCCTTAATAAATCAAACATTATTGCAGAAAATACTCTAGTATTTAATATTATATATATCATTAGTATTAGGAATATAAAGCTATATTTATTCATATTAAATAATATCATTCTCAAATCATCATCAGCATATGAATATACTATATCAAACATATCAAATCCTGGTAGTGGTAAAATATTAAATAACAGTATAGATGAAGCTACTATATATGTAGACCTAAGTAAAGTAATTAAATTAAAGAATAGATATTCAAAGTTACCTATAAATGAAAATATTATAACCCTATATTTAAATAATATACCTGTTACTAAAACTACTAAAAATGTTGAAAATATAGAAGCAAATCCAACTTTTAACATACCTTTTCTATAATCTTTAAATAATCTATACTTTATATCAAGATTTCTACCTTGACCAAATATTATAGGGGATCTAAATAATATTAAAGCACTTAGTATTAACATATCCATAACACCTATGTGATTTATAGGGTTAAATCCCATTTTACCCTCAAACATCATAGTAACATCACCTGATTTAAATGCCGCCCTAGCTTTAAAAGATTTTCTAATTGTATTTACTATTATAAATGCCACTAAATATTCTATTCTATAATCTATCTTAATGTATATACAAGCTATTAAATATATAGCTAAAATAATTAAAAATATTTTTAGATTTAATTTTTCTCTTTTCCCCATCATTATTTCATAGACTCCTTTATTAATAAATCTAAAGTTTCAGAATAAGAATAACCCATATATAAGGTTGATTTAGGAAGTAGAGAATTTTTAGTCATTCCAGGAAGAGTATTTACTTCTAAGAAATATGCCTTATTACCCACTAAAATATAGTCTATTCTAGCAAACCCTTTACATTTTACTGCCTTATATGCCCTAATAGTAAAATCATTTATTTCATTTTGTAAATTTTCTTCAAAAAAATATACATATTCTTTTGCTCCACCATTTTCATATTTTGATGTATAATCAAAGAAAGTATCTTTTAATGGTTCTATTAATATAGTAGGGAAAACTTTTCCAGCTATAATAGGAACTGAAATTTCTATCCCTACTTTCATTTCTTCTATTAATACTTCTTCTTCTCCTAGTTCAAATATTTTACCTATACCATATTCTAACTCTTCATCATTAGTTGCAAAATATATTCCTATACTAGAACCACCACGATTAGGTTTAAGTATTACCTTTTCTCCTAAATTTAATTCAGAAAATTTAACTACTTCTCCCTTTTTAATACATTTTCCATTTATTACTCTTACACCAGAATTTTTAACTAATATCTTTGTTATATCCTTATCCATACATATAGCACTTGAAAGTATTCCACTACCAGAATATTTTATTCCAGCTGTTTCAAGTATAGCCTGAACATCTCCACTTTCACCAAATTCTCCATGTAAAGCTATATATGCAAAATCAAGATTTAAATCTACAATTTTAAATATATCTTCTTTTTTTAATATTTCTATTTCTACTACTTCATATTTTTCTTTATCTAAATTAGCAATTATTTCTTTACCTGTATTTCTAGATACGTCTATTTCAGTAGAAATACCCCCATAAATTACACCTATCCTCATTATTTTATCACCTTTTTCATAGCATCAACCACTGGTTTAAACACTTTTTCATTTTCTTCATTTAATTTCATTAATATTTCATGCATTTCCAATATATATTTACTTTTTTCATTCATATCTGAAAAATCACTTCCAGATATATTCATATCTATATTTAAATCTTCTTTAGTTATTAAATCAACAAATTTAATAATACCTGTTTGTTTCAAAAATGTGTATGATTCTTCACTAGGATTTAGTATAACTAAATTTTTCCCTTTACTCATTTTAACATCTATAGAGTATTTAGCCACTAAACCTAAAAAGGTAGAATCCATGTATGTAGTCTCAGACATATCAAAAGAAATACCTTGGGCTTCATTTATTTTATCATCTACAAAGTCTGAGAATATCTTTGAATTTTTCATAGTTGCCCTACCACAAATCTTAAATATATACTCATCATTTAATTTTGCATATAGAAAATTATCCATAGTATCTACCCCTTTTAAATTTCTTCAAATCTATATTTTTTACCACAAAAACTACATTCTATTTCTATAAATCCATCCTCTTTTAATAATTCTTCCTTACTTTCATCAGAAATTGAAATATCTAAAGCTCTTTTCATGTATTCCCTGCTACAATCACATTCATATTTAATATCACTTACATTTAATATTTCAATATCCTCTATCATAGGTAACTTATCATATGGCAAACCTTTATATATTCTCTCGTTAGCAAAAATTTCTTCATCATTTTCAAATATTAAATGAGCTATTCTTTCTAAACTAAAATTATTTTTCAGCATATCTGTAATATTTAATAATCTTTCAAGCTTACCAGCAAGCCATGAAATTACATTCTCATCACCACCAGGAAGTAATTGTATCATTAAACCTGAAGCTTTTTCTACATTTAAATTTTCATCATATTTAGTAGAACAGATTAATATAGTTTTTGTCTGTTCTGACATTTCATAATATTCATTAAGTGATAATTCTAATAAATTATCCTTAACTAAAAACACTGAAGAATACGGGGTTTTAAGTCCATAGTCAACCATTATTTGTAATTTAGCTCCACTAAGATCATAAAGCATTTTAACTTCTTCTTGATTGTTAGTATTTATTGCATTTAATAACTTAACATGTTTTTCTTTATCTATATCTACCTTAACTGCAACATTTGAATTTATAGTAGATTTAACTATGAAATTTTTTAATGCTCCTTCACTTCTTAGTGATAAAGACATCTTAGTATTATTTGATTTAATACTTTGAGCAAGTATTGCACCCATAGTTGTAAGTTTTGATATATCCTTTGAGTAAAGAACATCAAGAGAGGTTTTATTTATTACTTCTTTTACTAACTCAGTGCTATCTATTATTACAAATTTTGTACTTTTACTTATTCCTCTTAATAACATTTATTCTCCTTGTTGTGTATTTAAATTTATACCATTTAAAGTAGTAAAATACCTCCCTAATATATCATCTATATTTTCTTTTCTTAAAAGTATTTTTCTATTTCCTGTATCATTAACCATTAAAAATTGACTAATTATTATAAGCTTTGGTATATTTTTTGAAGTCATTAATTCTACAAACTCATCTTTAATTTTAACATCGCTCTCACCAAGAAAAGTCTTTTTAAAAATTTGTTTATATGCTAATTCAAATGTCTTTCTAACATCTATATTAGATATTTTAACATTTACAACTTCACTCCCATCTTCTCTTTTTGTCTTATTTTGTACTTCATATTTAAGATTTTCAAATAATGCATTAAAAAAGATTATTTGAGATTCATTTTTAAAGCTAAGATTTAAACTATCTATCAATTCAGGATTAGATACATATTTTTTAGTTCCTTCAATATTAAACTCCTTAAAATCCTTCATAAATTGTCCAACAACTTTCTCACTTTTTGAAGTACATGATACCATTAACAAAAATAACCATAAAAATACTAAAAACCTTTTCATTTCATCCTCACTTTTTAAATAACAAGAGGACTAGTACCACTAGTCCATTTATTTAGAATGTTTGTCCAAATCCAAAATTAAATTTACCTTTAGATTTTTGCCCAGTTTTTTCTAAGTCCCATGCATAATCAAGTCTTATAACTCCTATAGGTGTATTTACTCTTGCACCTATACCTATACTATTCATAAATTTAAGTTTATTACCATTCTTAGCAAGTTCTGCTATACCTGCATCATAAAATACTACTGCCTGTACATAATCATTAATATACGTTCTATTTTCAGCAGTAAATGTAACCGCATATTTATTACCTGTTATAGGGGCTTGTAATCCTCTAAGAGTTACACCATCTCCTACAGTGATTAATTGCCCATCTGGAGTGTTAGCATGTGAATAGCTTGCAAGTAACCTATATGCCATAGAGTTTTTATCCTTATATACCCTATGGAAAGCTCTTAAATCAAGTGATGTTGTAAAATATGGTCTAGGCTTTTTAGTCTCATATTCTTTTGAAGCTGTTGATGTTCCTCCTGATGAAGAACTAGAAGCTCCAGATCCTGAATTTGGAGTACCTCCACTTTTTTCTTTAAATTTAATAGTTCCATCATTTTGTCTTTCGGCGATTAAAGATTTATCCCTAACTATATATCCTCCCTCAAAGTATAGATCTGCATAAAATCCTTTTTTAGGAGTGTTTCTATCATCTCTAGTATCATAAATTAAATCTGAACCTATTGCAAGTAACGTATAATCTTGATACACTTGAGAATTTACATCTGATCCTTTATTTTTAGCATAAACATTTAATAATCTAGGCGACACAGAAAGATAAAGATCTTTAGTTAATCCTTTACCTAATTGACCATTAATACCAAATGTATATGCCTTATCTGTAGGTTCTGCCAAATGTTTTTTAATAGTTTCTTCATCTTTTCCATTTTCATATCCACTTAAATCCTTAACTTTAACAGAAGTCTTTTTAAAGTATATTGTTCCTCCAGCAAGTAATCTATCTGTTCCTTTTATCCATGGATCCTTAAAATTAAATGAGAAGTTATAGTTTCCTTTAACACCTGCCTCACCTATTAATGAAAATGTTTGTTCTCCACCTAAGAAGTTAGTATCTTCTAACTTTAATGAACCTGATAAACTGTCTTCTGTTGAATAAGAAATATTTGCACTTATACCTGTAGTTGGTCTTTCAGTAACTACAATTTTTAAAACTAATTCTTCAGGATTATCTGAACTTTTAATTAATTCATGTGAAAGTGATGAGAATAATCCTGTTCTAAATAACTCTCTTAATGTAAGTTCTAGTTCTTTTTGATTTAATATTTCACCTTTTTTAACATAAGTATTTCTTTGAAAAATATGTGGTTGTGTCTTTAATCTATAGTCTTTTTCACTAATTCTTTCATTTTCTTTTACACTACCTTTTTTCTCATAAACAATATCTTTAATCTTACCTTCAAGTAATTCTATGGTAACATCTCCATCTTTTGTAACTGTTATATCTTTAAATCCTACCCATAAAAATCCATTTTCAGAATAAACTTTAATTATTGGAGATTCTTCTAAAGTAAGTAATCTTCCATTTAATATATCTCCTACTTTTAATCCTGAAATATCTTTTAATTGTTCTTCAGTCAATATACTTGAACCTTTAATACTAACAGATTTAATTGTTGGATTTTCTAATACATTTACTTCTATATCTATAACTTTTTCATCAGAAGTTCTAAAAACTCTTATTTCAGTTGAACCAAAATATCCTGATGATAATATCAAGTTTTCTAATAATTTTCCGTCATATGGAGTAAAATATTCTCCTTTTTTCAGACCTGTTTTATCTATTAAAGGTTGTATATCATGACTTGTCCCTTTAACTATTATTTCTCCAATTTTAAATTCAGTTTTTCTTTTTAATTCTTCTATTTCCTTCATATTTTGAACTATTTTATCTGCATTAGGAACTTCATCTACCACTATTTTTAATTTTATATCTTCTCCATCTTTTGTAGGATAAATATTTACATTTTGTATAAATCCTGTCCTAACTAGAGCTAGATATATATCACTTAAATGTTTATTAGTATATTCTGTTCCTTCTTTAACTGGCAATAAATCTCTTACCATCTTTTCAGTTAAATTTTTCAAATTGCTAATTTCTATATTATTTATTTTTGGTGCCGCCATTAAAGCAGTTCCAAGAGATAAAAGTGAAATTAATATTTTATTCTTCATAGAATATCCTCCTATTTATTATCCGTCTATGATTATACCATAAATTATTATTTTTTTCTACTTATTAGTCTCCTTATCAACTCCGTTTTCTTTCTTTACTTCGTTTTTAAGATACTTCTTCTTTTTGAATAAACTTGAAAGATCATCAATAATTTCTATAAAGGTTCCATACCTATTATCATATTGTAACCCTGTATAAAATGTTGCAGTTCTAGCCTTATTATTTGTAACATCTATAGGGTTTTTTATACCCGCTGTAGCTGATATTCCTTTTTTCAAGAAGTAGTTTAACCATAAATTATATTTCAATTCATTTTTTATTCTATCAATCTTTAAATCAAATGGAACTGTAAGTTCTGCATTCCAATAAAGATTATTTAAATTAAAAAATTGATTGTTAATATAAAAAGTTGTTGTTGTATTATTTATGATATCCTTAAACTCTAAATTATTTTTAGAATCAAAGTTTGCTTTGATTTTAAAATCATTTATACCCAATGTTGAACTAACCTTATTAGTAAATGTTGAAAATAGTAAATTATTTAAAGCTGATGATAGAGCCTTACCTACAATATTTGTAGTTTTAATTTTATCTACGTCTAATAATCCACCTTCTTCATTAAGGGCTATAATACCTAAAATTTCATTAGTATCCTTACCTTGTTCAGAACTTAATTCTATAGTTCTATTATTAAGCGATCCTGTTATTTTTATAATTATTACATCCTCACCTACATGAGTACTTGCTTTAAATTCTATAATAGGATCAAGATTACCTATAAACTTAACTACAGCATCTTCTACCTTAAATATATGTCCATTTAAAACAAATTCACCTTTATTAACACTTAAATCTGAATAAATTGATAAATTAGATCTATCAAATAGAACCCTTGCATTACCAAAAGCATTTCCTTTAACATCTTTAACCAAACCTACTACTGAAGGTATGTTAATATTAATATCTTTCTCAGTTTCAAGGGATACATCTAAAATATGTTGGTTTATTATATTTTTAATAATTTGATTTTTAAGTTCAGTAAAGTAATCATTAACATTAGTTAATTTATTTTTAGACTTTCTGCTACTACTTAAAAATGGAGAAATATTAACTATATTTCCATTATTTAGTATAACATTACCAAATATCTTATTATTCTCTATATTTATATCACTCGTAATCCTTAAATTATTTCCTGCATATTTAAGATTTACATTATCTATTTTTGTGTCAACTTCTATAGATCCTGTTTTAATTTTTTTAGACGTTAAAAAATCATCAGATATTTCAGGAAGATCAAACTTTCCTAGTACACTGAAGTTTCCACCATTTGCATTACCACTTAAATCATTAATACTAATAGTCTTATTTTTTAAATCTATATTGGCATTAATTTTATTTAAATTAACTATATCATCAAAAGTTTCAAGCGAAAAATTATTCATATCAATTTTACCCTGAACTAAATTCTTCTTTAATGATAAATTAAGATTAGCTATACCACTAGATTTTTTAATTTTATCACTAATTTCTAAGAATTTTAAGTTAAAATCATTAGCTAATAGATTGAAATTATAGTCATCTAACATATAACTTGCATAACCATCTAATAAAAATGGGTTATTTTCATATTCTAAGTAAGCCCCAGAAATATTCATAACTTTATCATTTCCCTGTATATCAAAATATACATCTGTTACTTTTAAGCTATTTAATAATAGCTCATCACTTTTAACATTTAATGAAACTAAAGTTTCCTCTTTATTATGTCTAAGTATTAAATCAAGTATTAATTTACCTTTATATGTCTCATGATTTAATAAACTTATTTTCCCTAAATCTATTTCTTTATTTTGAATGTTATAATCTACATCTAAATTAGCTAAATCAAAGCTATCTTTGAATTTAAATACCTCTTTATTTTCTTTATCTTTAATCTCAAAATTATTAATATTAAGAACTCCTGTTTTCATAATATTAAAAATACTCGTATCTTTATGATTAATATCTAAAAACACCTTGGGTATTCTGTATTCCTTATAGCTTAAATTATATATATCTAAATTACCTGTAACATCTGTCTTATAAAGATTACCCTTAATATTTAAATTAGAGTCTACATTAAGTTTCAAATCATGAATATCAACTAATTCTTCTATATTATTTTCTTTAAGTTTAATATTTATATCATAATTCTTATTCTTAATATCAAAATATCCACTTATATTATTATCTCTAATTTTCATCCTATCTAAATTAATCTTATTATTAACTATATTACCATTCATAACAAAATCAGATATTTTCTTTTTATTTAACATTACAGGAGATTTATCGATAGATATATTACCATTTAAATTATCTAAATTTCCATAAACATTAAATTTCATATTATTAACCAATAAATCTATATCTGGTCCAAAAGTAGAATAAATATTATATGCATTTAAATTAGATTCTAAATTAACATTTCTAGTCTTTAAATTATATTTAGCCTTAAGTTTAAGATTATCATTCCCAAATTCTTCTACGAATATATCTTCTTTTCTAATCTTAACCTTAGATTTGATATCAACAAATCTTTGATATTTAATCCATAACTCATCAACAAATAAATCAAGATCTAAATCTATTTCTTTTAAATTATTTATCTTACCCTTTAATACAAGGTTTTCATATTCGGCTATATATCCACCATAGGGGCTTGTAATGTATATATCTCCTTTAATATCATCTATATTACCACTAACCTTAGTTTCAAAATTAATCTTCATACTTTCTTTGACATCTTTATCTATATATCCAAATAGTTTACCTATTTCAAAAATATCTATTTTCTCTCCCTTGATATCATATGAATGTATTAAATCTTTATTAGTCTTACCATTAAAAACTAATTTACCGTCTTTAACACTAACTATTGAACTTATATCTAAATTACCATTATTAACACTAATACCAGTTGTAATATTATCAAATATATTTCCATCACCTATAACTCCAAGATTCATAGCTCCTGATTCAACAATTCCATCTTTAAAGTTATATACCAAATCTTTTAATTCAGGTTTAATTCCTAATAATCTATCCCTAAATTTAATATTTACAGGATTATTTAAATCTAAGGATAATTTTACTTTATCATTACTATTATGAACTGAAATTTTTGCTGTGAAACTTTCTTTATTACCATCAAGTTCACTTAAATTATTAACACCTATTTTTTTTAGATATTTAACCATGTCAAAATTATTTGCTGTTAAAGTATAATCATGTTTCATTTTTTTATAACTATTACCCTTAACCCTTATATTCCCATCATCAATTCTTGCAAAAGCGTCAACATTATATTTACTCTTATTAATATTTAATTTTGCATTAACATCATTAAAATATTTACCGTCATTAGATCTTGCTTGTATATCTAAGGCTCCGTAAATAAAATCATTTTTTTTAAGTGAATAAGTCAAATTATTAATCTTAGGTTTAATATTTACATCATTTTCCATGTATTTTACATTAACTGCTGCTCTATTATTAACATTTAATTTAACTTCTTTTTTTTCATTAAGATATTTCATATTACCAAATATCTTCTTTTCATTAAAGTTAACTAATATATCTTTGTTTTCTTTTACTTCTACACTTCCATTAATTCTACCTAGGTTAACAAATTTACTTTTATTATCTATGGCAAAGTTTCCACTACCAGAAATATTTTTAACATTCAAATTAAAGTTTGCATTTAATAATGCCTTAACATTTAAGTTTTCATTAACATTTTTATTAAAAGCCATATTTTGAGTCTTAATATTAATTACATTTTTTTCTTTTAATTTAAAATGTAAGTTAAAATTATTAATATCACTATCAAAAACATTTAAATATTTAGTATTAACTTTACCATTAAATTTCTCTATATCAAAATCATCTTCTTTAATTCTTAATCCTAAATCTATATCTACCTTTACTTTATCTGATTTTCCATCTAAGCCTATATTGTTAACTAGTGAGTATTTTCTTAATGTAGAATAATATACGTTATCTATACTAGTTTTAACATTTAATCTATTATTATTAATATTAAATCTAATACCTAAATCTATATTACCATCATCAATTTTACCTTTTCCATCTAAATCTATATCATATTTATTAAATTTAACATTAGCATTCACATTTTTTACTATACCATTATATTCCCTATACCAAACATCAGCATTGTTAATAAGTAAATTGCCATAAAATTCAAAATTTTCATCATCATTTTCTTTTATAAGTAAACTACCATTAACCTTACCACTATGTACAGAAGCTATATTACTAATTGGTACATACTGAAATAGTTTTTGGGTTAAACCGACATTGTCAAAATCAAATTTAAGTTTTATCTTTTCTTTATAATAATCATCATATTTTTTTATAGAAAATAAATCAAAAATATTTCTTATTTGATCTGAATCTAGTTTAATATTAATTCCAAATTTTTCCTTATTATCAGTTTTAGCATATGCTACTAAATCAAGACTAGTTTGAAGAATACTTATTAAATATCCATTAACATCCTTGAATTCTTTTTCTATAACTGATCCAAAAGATTTATCTATATATTTTAATGAAACATCTTTAAATCTCACCCTATTTGTTGATGATAATCTCCTATAATCTGTTGTATTAGAAGCTGGAAGTATTTTTCTTAAATTTATACCATTTAAACCTCTTTCAAATACTATCCTACCTTTTATTAATTCAACATCAGATATTCTAGTCGGTGTAAATAGATTTATTTTTGCTCTAACTAAATCTGCTGCAATTACTTCTATTCCATCTTGTGTCCTTAGCCTTAAATTCTTTATTTCTAAATTTGAAAAACCATATAATTTAAGATCTGAATAATCTACTTTTACTTCAAAAACATTGTTTAATAATAGTTTTAAATGCCCTTTAAAAACTTCAGAATTTATATATACTTTAGCTCCTGCTATTACAAGAGATATCGGAAGTATAAAAGATAAGCTTCTTTTTACTATTTTCATATTCAGACCTCCTTTGTTATAATGGTTTTTTGCTTGGAATTCCTGTTGCTCTTGGATACTCTAAACTTGTTTTACTATTTTTCCTAATTTCAAGTATTATCCTCTCATCCTTACTAACAGGAAGATTAAATCTATGTATAGCATCAATACTTGAATGCAATAATTTTAATGCATTACTTGATTCTTCTACCTCATTTAAATTCAGTTTTTGTGGAAGAAATCTTCCACCACTTTTAACAAAAGGTATCATATACTCAAGTATTATTCTTAAATTTGCAACACCTCTACACAAGGCTACATCAAATTTTTCCCTATATTTTTTTATAATCTCCTCTGCCCTTTCACTACTAGTTTTAACATTTTTTAATTGAAGTTTTTCTATAACTTCATCTAAAAAAGCAATTTTTTTCTTAACTGAATCAACTAATAGGAAATTTTTTTCAGGATAGTATATAGCAAGAACAAGTCCTGGAAATCCAGCACCTGTTCCTAAATCTACTAAAGTATTTTCTTCATCTCCTATTACCTTAGTAAGTAATAAGGCATCTATAAAATGTTTTTCTATCATATCTTTACTATCTCTTATAGCAGTTAAATTCATAACCTTATTCTTTTGTATAAGCATTTCAAGATATATTATTAATTTATCAATTTTTTCTTCATATATATCTATATTAGACAATTTTAAGAGATTAACAAAATATTCTTTCATTAATTTTCTCCTTTTAATTCATAATATTTAGAGATGAATTCATGTGTTCTTCCACCTGCTTCAACAGCACCATATCCACCCTCTTCAACTAAGGCAACAAATGCTATTTCAGGTTTATCACTAGGGAAGTATCCTGCCATCCAAGAATGATGTTGTGAATCTTTTCTATTTTGTGCTGTTCCAGTTTTTGCTGAAACTTCTACAGGAAGATCTTTAAATAGCTTAGCTGTTCCGTCAGTAACAGTCATTCTTAAAGCTTTTTGTATATACCTTATATTCTCATCTTTAATATTTAACTTCCTTAATATTTCTACATCTTTTCTTTCTTTTACACCATCTAAATTTTCAAAATATTCTACAAAAGTTGGTTTAACCATAACTCCATCATTTGCTATTGCTTGATACATCATTAATACCTGTAAAGGTGTCATAAGCATATATCCCTGACCTATAGACATATTAATTAAATCTCCTGGCAACCATTTTTTAGATGCCTCTGCCCTAAATCTCTTTTTTTTCCATTCAGGAGTTGGAAGAACTCCTGCCATTTCTCCTGGAAGATCTACCTCAGTTAATTCTCCTATACCAAAATCTTTTGCTATTTCAAAATATTTATCTCTATCTATTCTTAAAATATTTTGATAAAAATATGTATTTACAGATTCAGCTATAGCCTTATAGAAATTAGTAATACCATGTCCTTTTCTATTTGAATCCCTAAAAGTAACTCTACCATAAGTAAATTCTCCAGTAGAATACATAGTTTCATCTGGTGATATTCCATCTTCAAGTATAGCTAATCCACTAACTACTTTAGCTGTAGATCCTGGTGGGAATAATCCAGCTATACCTCTATTTAATAATGGTTTTTTACTAGAACTTAAAAGCTTTTCCCAATCTTTTTTACTTATCCTTGAACTTAGTTTATTTAAATCTATTTCAGGATAACTTACATATGTAATTATCTTACCTGTTTTAACATCTATGGCTATAAAAGTTCCTACTTTACCTTTAAATTTTTCTGTCATATATTTTTGTAATTCATATTCTATAGAAAGATAAAGATTTTTACCTGCTATAGTTGTTTCTTCATCAAGTTTATTTAAGACATTTCCTCTTGCATCTACTTCAACAAATTCTTTACCAGATTTCCCTTTAAGTTCCACATTATATGTTTTCTCAATTCCATCTTTACCTACAAGATCATCTTTTTCAAAGCCCTTATCTTTTAATTCTTCGTATTCTTTTTCACTTATAAGTTTAACATTACCTATAACATGAGAAGCTATTTCATGTTTGTGATAATATCTTTTATCATATTCTAAAATATCTATACGTGGATTAGTTATTTTTTCTACTCCAATTAAGGCACTTTTTGAATCTAGATCTTCATCAATAATTATTACTTTATCAAATCCTGAGGGCAATACTTTATAAAACTTATTAACAATATCCTCATATTCCATATTAGTTAATTTCATCATATCTAATGTATCTAAATATATTTCTTTTAACTTTTCAGAAGATTTTTTACTTAATTTTGAAAATATTTCTTTTCTCTCATCATCAGTTTTATTAAATACCTCTTTTAAAATTCTTAATTCACCATTAGATATATTATGACTTTCTTTATGTATTAAGTGATAACCAGTAGTATTACTTACCAGTAATTCTCCATTTTTATCATAAATTTTTCCTCTAGCTGGTTTAATAGTATTAGTCCTTAAACTATTTCTCTCTGCCCTATTTTTATAAAGTTCACTATTAGTTATTTGTAGGTTATATAATCTTAAAACTAATCCAAAAAATATTAGAAATACTATAAATAGAAAAGATGGAGATCTTTTACTCTTATCTTCTATATCTAATATTCTCATTATTCTTAAACACTTTCATAAAATTCATCTAATTTGTAGTATTCTCTAGCATCTTTAGTGAATACACTAACTATTACATCTCCACCATCTATTAATACCCAATTTGCTTCTTCTTGCCCTTCTATTCCTTTAACTATTGGCATAGTTTTTTTTAGTTCTTGTACTATAGCATCAACATTTCTAGTTGAAGTTCCTGTACAAAGTATAGAATAATCAAAAAATGGTGATTTACCTTTTAAATTATAAACTTTAATGTCCATACCCTTTTTATCTTCTATTATATCTACTACTAACTTTACTATTTCTTCCATAAATCTCCTTATTTAGTTGTTATTATTAATTTATTACTTAAACCAGCATCCTCTTTTAACATTGAATTAGGTAATAACTTTAATATTTTTTTAGCTATAAATATATCTTCTGGATTATGCATTATAATAGTATCATCTTTAATATTCTCATTATTATACTTAGTTTCCATTTTTGTAGTAACACTATATCCTTTAAGTGCATTTTCTACATCTTTTAATCCACCTTTTGATAATACTTCAACATTATATTTAACCTTAGAATCATTACCTGTGATTATAACTACATCATGTCCTGATTTTAGCTTAGAATTATTTTTAACTTTAATAAATTTAATATTTAATGTATCAATTAACTTATCTAATTCCTTAGAATCTAATTTATGGTTAACTATATAACTAAATTCTTCAAATTTACCATAATTTTCTGATAAAAATTCTACTCCTAAAGTTGTTTTTAAACTTTCTCCTAATCTTCTTGCATAACCATCTATACCATTTGCATTTAATATTGCAACTTTTTTACCTGTTAAATCCACTTCTTCTTTAATCTCTTCTTTAACTTCTTCATCTTTAGTCTCATCTTTAACAATTAATAATTCTGGATTTTTACTTGATAAATCTAAAGACAGAGCTAAAGCATCTATAATTTTTTTATCTCCTAATGACATTAAAGGTATTTCCGTAAACTCTTCTGGAGCTTTACCTTTTTCTATACCATTAAATCCATGTGGGAAATATTTTTTTAAATCTACTAAAAAGTCATCTTCTTCATTGCTAAAAAATGATCCTTTAAAATAGTCTGAAACTTTTTTATCTTTAGTAATATATGTATCATCATTTAATTTAATTACTGTATCATCATAGTGTAAGTAATAAGAATTATCTACTTTAACTACCTTATTTCCTTCAATTTCTCCACTTGTTTTAGTCCCACAAGAAACCATTGCTAATAACATTAAAAGTACTGTTAATTTCTTTTTCATTTCTACCTTCCTTTTACTCTTTTATATTTATTATACTTCCAGCAAGAACTATAGCTGCTGTTTCTGCTCTTAATATCCTTTTACCTAAACTAATTTCTATTGCACCTATAGATTTTAAATATTTTACTTCATCTAAAGAGAATCCACCCTCAGGACCTATAATTAACAAGATATTACTATCTTCTTTTTTTAATATTTCCTTTAAATTAAATGATGAATCACTACTTTCATAAGCATATATTATTTTATCATAGTTTTCATATTTTATCCTTTTAATTTCATTAAGTATTTCTACATTAGTTTTTTTAATAGCTCTGCATTGCTTCATGCTTTCTTTAACTACTACATCCCATTTTTCTTTTTTTTCATTAATTTTAACTACTACTCTTTCAGTTTTTAATGGAATAATATTCCTAATACCTAACTCTGTTAATTTCTGTATTAATAATTTCATTTTTTCATTTTTCAATAAACCTATTGCTACATCTAAATTAAAAGATAAAGAATAAATATCGTCTTTTTTATCAAAAATATCAATTAATATATTTTTCTTATTAATTTCTTTAATTATTCCCTTATACTCATATTCAAAATCTATTACCCTAACCTCATCATTTTCTTTTAATCTAAATACATTTTTAATATGATTTATCTCTGTAGTTTCAGTGATTTCAACTACATTACCCATAACCTTATCAGCTATAACAGTTAACATATTACCTCTTTTCAAGTCCCATATGAGCATAAGCTAAATCTGTAACTTCTCTACCTCTTAAACTTATTTTTAATAATCCTAACTGTATTAAATACGGTTCATAAACTTCTTCTATAGTTTTTCTATCTTCACCTAAATGAGTAGCAAGAGTCTCAACTCCAACAGGCCCACCAGAATAATTAACTATTATAGATCTTAATAAATTTCTATCCATTTCATCTAGTCCTCTATCATCTACCTTTAATATTCTAATTACCTCTTTCATTATTTCATCATTAATTACTCCATTACTATTTACAGTAGCGTAATCTCTTGATCTTTTTAATACCCTGTTAGCAAGCCTTGGAGTTCCTCTACTTCTAAGTGCTATATCTCTTAATGAATTTTCCTTACATTCTACACCTAAAATATTTGCAGATCTTAAAATTATCTTCATAAGTTCTTCTGTAGTATAAAAATTCATTCTATGCTGTATTCCAAATCTATCCTTAAAAGGTTTAGAAAGCTTACCAGCCATAGTAGTTGCCCCTATTAATGTAAATTTTTTTAATTCTACTCTATAACTTGTAGCACCATGACCTTTACCTAACATAATATCTACTTTAAAATCTTCCATGGCAGAGTAAAGTATTTCTTCAATATTAGTACTTAATCTATGTATTTCATCTATAAACAGAACATCTCCATCTTCAAGTGTTGTAAGTATAGATACTAAATCTCCAGCCTTCTCAAGCACAGGTCCAGATGTTATTTTAATATTAGTCCCCATTTCATTTGCAATAACAGTTGCCATAGTTGTTTTACCAAGTCCCGGTGGTCCAAATAGTAATATATGGTCTAATGCTTCTTGTCTAATCTTAGCTGCTTTTATAGATATACCTAGTGTTTCCTTTAAATCCTCCTGACCTATATAGTCTTTAAATAACTGTGGTCTTAAAGAGTTTATTTCACTACTTATTTCATAATCTTCTAATATCTCATTTAAATCAACAAATCTATTATCCAAAATAACCTCCCTATTCCAATTCTAACTCAATAACATTATTATATACTTCTGCATTATTTTCATTATTTATATATTCACCTTTTAAAAGTTCTCCATATATTTTTAATTTTTCATTTGCAAAATCAACTAAATCTTTTTTTAGATCATTTAATTTTTTTAAATCATTATTTCCGTCGAAAAATAAGGATTCAATACTTGTATATTTTGACAAATCTAATATGCTTTTATCAATTTTATCTGATAATTCAGTAGACAATTCTTTTTTAATTATATTCTTTAAATGTTTAACATCAAAATCAAATTTTTGAATTACTTTAAAAGATCCATCTATAATATTTTTATCACTAATAGAGTTTATAACATTGTTATTGGGTTGATAAACTTCAGCAATTAAATCATTTGCATTTACATATGGTAGATAGTCATTAATATCAACATCTTCTAAATGTTCTATATATCTTTTTACTATTTCCTCATCTTCAAATACATTAATTTCCTTTTTTAATTCAATTGGAGAAGAAACTACTCCAATTAAAGATATAAGTAAGATTAATTTTTTCATTTCTCCTCCTTTATATTATACTTGTATTAGTTTATTTACTTTATTTAACATCTCATTAATTAAAGCTATTCTATTATTTTTAATAACTTCATCTTTAACATTTATTATTACTTTTTCAAAAAAACTGTTAATTATATCCTTTTTATCAATTAACATATCTATATCATTAAAATCTCCACTTAGATTCTGTGAAAGATTATATAATTCTTTTTCTTCTTCATTCTCAAATAGATCTATATTTAAATTTACACTAACTTCTTTTGAAATATTTTTTAATCTCTTAATTAAATTAATTAATATTTCAAAATTCTCACCTTTTTCAAGTTCTGAAAGTTTAATTAATCTATCTTTAATATCTACAATAGATGTAACATTATTAATTTGATAAGAAATTAAATTTTTAGAAAAATCTAGAGCAAGTATTGCCTCAAGTCTTTGTTTAACAAAGTCTAAAATATTTTCCTTTGCTTTCTCATTTAATATCTTCTTATCTTCACCAAATATTTCAAGTGCCTTATTAACCATATCTACATAATCAATATTAAGATTTTTATTAAATGCAGTTAAAAGAAGTCCATTAGTTGCACGTCTAAGTGCATATGGATCCTTAGAACTTGTGGGAATTAAATTAACAGAAAATGCTCCTACTAAAGTATCTAATTTATCAGCTATAGAAGACACAGTTCCTTCTATAGTTTCTGGTAATATATCTCCTTGAAATCTTGGTAAATAATGTTCAAATATACCCTTAGCAATTTCTGGTTTTTCTCCTTGTTTTTTTGCATATATAGAACCCATAAATCCTTGTAATTTAGTAAACTCTTTTTCATTAATTACATTACTTACTAGATCAGCTTTTGATAGATATATTGTTCTTAAAATATCTTCACTATTTTCTAAATTTAATTTTTCTATTAAATACTTAGCAATTTTTTGACTTCTTTTCATTTTTTCAAATATAGTTCCCATATCTTTTTGAAAAGTCACATTTTTAAGTCTTTCTACATTATCACTAAGATTTATCTTTAAATCCTCATCAAAGAAAAATTTAGCATCAGCAAGTCTTGGCTCTATAACCTTTTCATTACCTTTTTTAACTAATTCTGAATATTCAGGTGCATTTCTAATTAATACAAATTTATTAGTTAATTTACCCTCAGAATTTTTAACTGGAAAGTATCTTTGATGTGTTTCCATTGTTATAGTTATAATATCTTCTGGTAATTCTAGATAATCTTTATTAAACTCTCCACAAATAGCATAAGGATATTCAACAAGGTTTACTACCTCATCAAGTAAATATTTATTTACTATTACTTTATCTCCGTCTTTTTCACAGTTATCCTTAATACTATCTTGCACCATTTCACGTCTTTTTAAAGCATCTACTACTACATACTCATTTAATAAAATATCTTCATATTTTCTACTATCATCAATTAAAACTTCTTGACTACCAAATAATCTCATACCCCTTGAAATATTACCTGCTTTAATACCCTCAAAAGTAAAGTCAATTACCTTATCATCTAAAGTTGCAACTATCCATTTAATGGGTCTTGCAAACCTAAATGATTTATCACTCCATTTCATTGTCTTATCAAAATCAAGTGATTTAATTACCTTTTCCATAAGTTCAGGTAAAACCTTAAAGCTTTCTATACCCTTAATATTCTTTTCTACATAAATGTATTCACCCTTATCTGTTTTTTCTATTTTCAAATCAGATTCAGTTAAATTTTGAGAATTTAAAAACCCTAATGCTGCTTTAGTAAGCTTTCCATCTTTATATGCAACAGAAATAGATGGTCCTGTTTTTTTCTCATAGAAATCTTTTTGCATATCTGCAATATTTTCAAAGTATATAGCTATTCTTCTAGGTGAATTATACTTCTTTTCTCCAGAAAATTCTATTCTAGATTCTATTAATTCCTTTTTAAATATCTCTAGCATATCATCACTTGCTTTATCTACATATCTTGAAGGTAGTTCTTCAACACCTATTTCAAATAGAAATCTCATTATTTATTACCCCCTTTTTTTAAAAGCGGATGACCTAAATCCTCACGAGTTTTAACAAATATTTCAGCACATTTTTTAGCTAAGTCTCTAACTCTTAAAATATATGACATTCTTTCAGTAGTTGATATAGCTCCTCTTGCATCTAAGTTGTTAAATGTATGAGAACATTTAAGAACATAATCATATGCTGGAAGAACTAATTTATGATTTATACAGTTATTAGCTTCTTTTTCATACATATCAAATAAGGTAAAATTCATACTATTATCACTAACTTCAAAACTGTATTTACTCATTTCATACTCATACTGGAATCTTCTTTCACCATATTTTACACCCTTAGTCCACTCTAAATCATAAACATTTTCTTTATTTTGTAAGTACAATGCTATTCTTTCAAGTCCATAAGTAATCTCAGAAGGAGTTATATCAACTTCTATACCTCCTACTTGTTGAAAGTATGTAAATTGTGTAATTTCCATTCCATCTAACCACACTTCCCAACCAAGACCCCATGCTCCAAGAGTTGGAGATTCCCAGTTATCCTCAACAAATCTAATATCATGATTTTTAATATCTATCCCTAAAGCTTCTAAACTTTTAAGATAAAGTTCTTGTATATTATCAGGTGATGGTTTCATTATCACTTGAAATTGATGATGTTGATACACCCTATTTGGATTTTGTCCATATCTTCCATCTTTAGGTCTTCTTGATGGTTCAACATAAGCAACATTCCAAGGTTCAGGCCCTAAAGACATTAAAAATGTATCTGGATTAAAAGTTCCTGCACCTGTTTCAACATCATATGGATTACTTATTATACAACCTTGATCACTCCAATATTTTTGAAGTGTTAGTATTATATCCTGAAAATACATAATTTTTCCCTTTCTTCATACTTATTTTTCTTTTTTTAGCAGGTACATAAGTATAAGAATATATATTCCTATATGTACGTATACATCAGCAACATTGAATATGAATTGCCAAATTCCTCTAAAATCTATCATGTCTATAACATAACCTCTAAAGAACCTATCTATCATATTACCAGTTGCACCTGAAGCAATAAATATTATTGCAATTTTTTTTATGAAATCTGCCTTTAAAAAATTATGCCATTCTGTATATATGATGTATGTTATAAGTAGGGTACTAATTATTGTAAATACAATAATATGACCCTGAAAAATTCCAAATACTCCTCCATGATTTTCTATATATGTTAACTTGAAAAAATCTCCTAAAACAGGTATAGAATAACCAATTTGGGCATTAGAAATAACATACATTAAATGTTTAGTAATCTGATCAATAAATACTAATACTATATATATTAATATTAAAAATATGTATTGCATATTATTGTCCTTTCAACATTCTTAATACCTTAGCATCTCTTAATGTAACATCTGGATATTCTAAATCTTGTCCAACTTCTTCAGAATATTTCCAACATCTTTCACATTTCTTACCTAAAGCTTTTATAATTTTAACTTCAAATCCTTCTAAATCAGTTTTTTCTAATTCTTCAGTATTTGTAAACTCAACCTGTGATACAAGGAATATATCTGATATATCCCAACTAGAGTATTCTTTAATAAATTCATATTTATCATTAGTTACTTTAATTAATACTCTTGCATCAAGAGATAATCCTATAGAACCATTTTGTCTTTCTTTTTCTATTTTCTTATTAACTTCTTTTCTAAGTTCTCCTAATATTTGCCATCTCTTAGCAATTTCTTCATTTATATGTTCTGGTTTAGCTTCTATCCACTTAGATAAATGAACACTTTCTTCTTTACCAACATAATCAAGTCTTTCCCAAATCTCTTCTGCTGTAAATGATAATACTGGTGATATTATTCTTACTAAAACATCTAAAATATCTACTAATACAGTTTGTGCTGATCTTCTTTCTAATGAATCTTTATATTCACAGTATAATCTATCTTTTATTATATCAAGATAAAATGATGACATATCAACAGAACAGAAATAAAGTATTTCTTGGAACAATGAATAAAATTCATAATTTTCATAATGTTTCGTAACCTTTTCTTTTAATTCTTCTAATTTATGCATAGCCCATTTATCTATTTCTAACATATCCTCATAAGCTACCTTACTATTTCTATCAAAATCATTTATATTACCTAATAAATATCTTGCAGTATTTCTTATTTTTCTATATGAATCTGTCATTTGTTGTATTATATTATCAGAAATTCTAACATCTTCTCTATAATCAACACTTGAAACCCAAAGTCTTAATATATCTGCACCATGTACATCTATAATATCTTTAGGAGTTATAGTATTACCTAATGATTTAGACATCTTTCTACCTTGTCCATCCATAACAAAACCATGCGTTAATAATTTCTTATAAGGTGAGTCAAATGTAGAAGCTACTGATGTAAGTAATGATGATTGGAACCAACCTCTATGTTGATCAGAACCTTCAAGATAAAGATCTACAGGTCTAATATTATATCCTCTAGGTCTTAACACTGCTCTATGACTAACTCCTGAATCAAACCATACATCAAGTATTGATTGTTCTTTTCTTAATTCTACATCTTTTAAATTATGTTTAACTAATAATTCTTCTCCTATTATTTCATGAGCTGAATATTTCCACCAAATATCAGTTCCTTCTTTTTCTACTAAATCTATTACTCTAGCCATTATTTCTGATTCATAAACTACTTCATTAGTTTTAGCATTATAGAAAATTGGTATAGGAACTCCCCAAACTCTTTGTCTTGATATAGTCCAATCTGGTCTATTTTCCATCATAGAAGTAATTCTATTTCTTCCCCATGCTGGAACAAATTCAACTTCTTCCAATCTTTCTAAAGTATTTTCTCTAACTTCACCATCAACTTTTATAAACCATTGTTCTGTAGCTCTAAATATTACAGGTTTTTTACTTCTCCAATCATGAGGATAAGAATGCACTATTTTTTTATGACCTAATAAATGTCCACTATTTTCAAGATCAGATATTATAGCACCATTTGCTTTCCTATAGAAAAGACCTTCATATCCATGTGCTTCATGAGTCATATGTCCTTTATTATCTACTGGAGATAATATTCCTATATCATATTTTAATGATACGTTATAATCATCAACCCCATGTCCTGGTGCAGTATGAACACATCCAGTACCAGCATCTTCTGTAACATGATCTCCTAAAATTAACATAGAAACCCTATCATATAGTGGGTGAATATATGTTAATCTTTCAAAGTCTTTACCTGAAATCTCTTTTATTAATTCAAATTCTAATCCCATTTCGCCAAATGCTTTTTCAGCTAATGTTTTACTTAATATTAAATTACCCTTTACTGTTTTATATATCCCGTATACAAAATCTTCATTTAAAGATATAGCTAAGTTTGCTGGTATAGTCCATGGAGTAGTTGTCCATATTACCATAGCTGCATTTTCTATTCCTAGCTTTTCATTAGATTCATCAGTTAAATTCATCTTAACATATATTGAATCTGATTCTACATCCTTATACTCTATTTCTGCTTCTGCAAGTGCAGTTTCTGTAGTAGGTGACCAATAAACTGGTTTTAATCCCTTATATATATATCCATTTTCATATATATCCCTAAATACTCTTAATTCTTCTGCTTCAAATTCTTTATTTAATGTAATATATGGATTATTCCAATCTCCTAAGATTCCTAGTCTTATAAAATCCTTTTTTTGCATTTCAACAGATTTTAAAGCATATTTTTTACAAGCATTTCTTAATTCTAATGGAGACATTTCCTTAGCTTTTTCACCTAATTCCTGTATCATTTTCCATTCTATAGGTAATCCATGTGTATCCCACCCTGGTATATATGGTGCGTTAAATCCTTGTAATCTCTTATATTTTAATATTATATCTTTAAGCACCTTATTTATAGCATGACCTATATGTAAATTTCCATTTGCATATGGTGGCCCATCATGCAAGAAAAAAGTTGGTTTTTCATTATCTAAAGATTTTTCATATATTTTATTTTTATCCCAATCTCTTATAGTTAAAGGTTCTTTTTGAGAAAGATTTGCTTTCATTTTAAAGCTAGTTTTAGGTAAATTAAGCGTACTTGCATAATCTACTTTATTTTCTTCTGACATATTTCCTCCTATTTTTTTATTTTCCATCCCTTATTTATCAGCTGTTGTTCTAATTTTTTTCTTTGTATTTCTTCTTTATTAATCTTTGGTTGTTTCTTTTTATTAGGTTTAACAAAGTTAGGATCTTTTCTTGTTAATGCAACTCTTCCTCTTTGCATATCTATATCAAGTACTCTAACTTTAATTATTTGACCTATAGATAATACCTTAGTTGGATCATCAATAAATGAATGTGAAAGCTCAGATATATGTATCATAGCATCATTTTTTAATCCTATATCAACAAATGCTCCAAATTTTGTAACATTTCTAACTGTTCCCTCAAGTTCCATTCCAGCTTTTAAATCTTCTATAGATAAAACATCTTCTCTTAAAAGAGGTTTATCAAAATCATCTCTTGGATCACGTCTATCTTTAATTAAAGCTTCATAAACATCTTTAGTTGTTTTATCAAGACCTGTTTTTTCTATTATCTTTTGTAAATCTACTGACTTAAGTTTTTCTCTTACAGATTCTAAATCTGATTTTAATTCATTTACAGAAGTAGAAAAACTAGCTAAAATCTCTTCAGCTATATGATATGATTCAGGGTGAATTATTGTATTATCTAAAGGATTTTCTCCATTTGGTATAACAACAAATCCTGCTAATTGTTCAAAAGCCTTAGATCCTAGTCCTTTTACTTTTAAAATTTCTTTTCTATTTTTAAAATCTCCATTTTCTTTTCTATACTCAACTATATTTTTAGCAATATTTTTCTTAATACCTGATACAAAACTTAAAAGTTCAGCACTTGCAGTATTAATATTTACTCCAACCTTATTAACTATTTTTTCTATAGTTTGTTCAAGTTCTTCATTTAATTTCTTTTGATTAACATCATGTTGATACATTCCAACACCTATAGATTTAGGGTCTATTTTAACAAGTTCAGCAAGTGGATCTTGTAATCTTCTTGAAATAGATATAGTTCCTCTTACGGTAACATCAAGTTCAGGAAATTCTTCGGCAGCAACTTTAGATACTGAATAAACTGATGCACCTGCTTCATTAACTATGATGTATGATACTTTCTTTTCCTTATATTCTTTAAGAACTTCTGCAACAAAACTCTCTGTTTCACGACTTGCAGTTCCATTTCCTATTGCTACTATATCAACATCATATTTACTTAAATATTTAAGTATCTTATTTCTTGCAATTTCTAATTGTTTTTCACTGTGCATTTCTTTAACTAAATAAACTACATCACTTTCTTTAAAGAAACCATCTTTATCAATTATTGCAAGTTTTGCCCCTGTTCTATAACCTGGATCAAGCCCTAGTATAGTTTTTTTATTTAATGGTGGTTGTAATAACAGCTTTTCTAAATTAGTTGCAAAATTTTCTATAGCCTCTAATTCTGCTTTTTCTGTTAAAATATTTCTAAGTTCATTTTCTATAGAGGGATACATTAATCTATCTATAGAATCATTTACTACATCTATTAAAAAAGGTTTAATATTACTATTTTCAAAATTCATATTATATATCTTATTTACTAATTCTTCTCTTGTAGGTTCATCTATTTCTAAACTTACCTTTAGGATTTTTTCATTTTCTCCCCTATTAATAGCTAGTATTCTATGCGTAACTATTTTAGAATATGTTTCTTGAAAATTATAGTAATCTTTGTATACTTGTTTTTCATCAAGTTCCTTATTCTTCTCAATAAGTTTAGAAACTACTAAAGATTTTTGTGCAAGTAAATTTCTTAAGTATTCTCTATTAGTAATTTCTTCTGATATTTTTTGAGCATATATTAAATGAACACCCTCTAAGGCTTCATCTACACTTAAAACATTTTCATTAATATATTTATTAGCCTCTTCTTTTAATAACTCCATAGTAACTTTTACATCTTTTGCAAAAATAGATAAAGGTTCTAATCCATTTTCTATAGCTATATCTGCCTTAGTCTTTTTCTTTTTCTTATATGGCATATATAAGTCTTCCACTCTTTGTAATACTGTCGCCTCATTAATAGCTTTTTCAAGCTCTGGGGTTAATGCACCCTGTTCATCAATAAGTCTAATTACTTCTTCTTTTCTTTTTTCAAGATTTCTATAATATGTTATTTTTTCTACTAAATCTCTAATTTGTTCTTCATCTAAATTTCCAGTCAATTCTTTTCTATAACGAGATATAAAGGGAATAGTTGCTCCCTCATCATATAGCTTTATAGTTTCTATAATTTGTTTTAAACCTATGTTAAGTTCATTAGAAACATATTCAAATATTTTAATTTCCATTCTTTCCTCCATTATTTTCCTATCATACTATTTTATCACATTTTTTTCAAAATTTCTAGCTAAAGCGTGATATTTAAGCACTATAAATTAAAGTTAATCAGTAAAAAAATAAAAGAGAAAAAGACAGATTATATCCTCTTTTCCTCTATTTGAGATAATTTATTATGAAATTTAAATATTGATATTGATAATATAGCAAAAACTATAATAAAATTAACTATAATTAAGTGTTGTAAACTAATAAATCTTAAGATAAAACTAAATAATAGTAACATAATAAGTGATGAAACTCTTGATGTAGTACTTTTTAATGATATTAAAGAACTAATATTTTCTTTTGATACAATTTTTGAAAAATTATATGTAATGAAATAATCAAGTATAGTAAAAACTGAACAAATTAATAAATATATTACACTTACTAAATATTTATTAGTTGACAAAATAATTAAAGGTATTAGCATTAATATAACAAAAGAAAAATAGATATATTTCATATTATTTTTTGCTTTTTCAATAGGGAAATAGTATGAAATAAACCCTATAAGCTGAAATAAGATGTAGTAAATATATAAGTTTTCTTTACTTATACCCTTTGTTAAAAATAAAGCTTGCCAAAGTTGAAAATGAGTTTGAAAATATATTTGACTTACAATTTCTAAAAATATATAAATTCTTAAATTTTCATTTGCCTTTAATTCGTTAATTACCTGAAATAAATGCATTTTTATTTTTACATTTTCCTTTAATGATTCCTGATTATTTTTGAAAAAAATAAGAATTATTAAAAAGGAAAAAGCAATAAATAATGCTCCTAATAAATATATTTTAAAACCTATTTTAAAGTATAAGAAAGAACCTAAAATACTCCCTATTATCATAGCTGTAAACATTATTTGTGATGACTTTTTTATAAATCCATTAAGTAAACTTTCATTTTCACTTTTTATATCATTTATAATTTGAGCATCTAATGTTCCACTTATTGTAGCCTCAGAAAATCCATATATAAACCAAGCTAACGCTAAAATATATAAGCTATAAAATTTATATATTAAAATAAAGGTTACAATAACAAATGTATTAGATAGTAGATATAGAAATTTACGAGAATATCTATCTGCCCAAATCCCACTTGGAAATTCAAATAATAGTATTGCTAAACTAAAAAAAGATTGTATAAATATTATATTCGATATATCTAATCCTTTTTGAAATAATAACACTGTTAATATCGAATGTGGCAATGATCTAGCTAGTACTATCATAAATATTGAGATATAATAAATTATTTGATTTTTCTTTAAAATATCATTCATTTACTATCACCTACAGAACATATACAACTACTATCTATTTTAGTAATTATTTCAAGTTTTTCAAAAGTTTTATTAGAAATACCTATTCTTTTATTGTATGAGTTTATTTTTTGATACATACCACTCATATATGCAATTATATCAACCATAGCCATGCTTGAAGCCATAGCATTATTAATAAATGATGATGGTGCCGTATATATATCGTTTATTCCTTTTATAGAATCATTTTCTTTAAATATCATTTCACTTTTAACCTTTAATGTATTATGGCATAAAGGACATGATGAAATTCTAGGTATATAAAACGGTCCTATTACTGAAATATCATTTAAATAACCTATATTAAGAAATGGTATTTCATATTTAACAGCTATTTCTGTAACATCTTCTAATATTCCATTACTATCTCCAGATAATATAATAAAAGTGTTTTCTGCCCCAATTTTTTTTATAAGATTTTCTAAATTAACTTTATTAGCAAATTCTAAAATTGTAGTTATTTTATTTTTTTCATTTCTTTTATATAATTCATTTTTTAAACAAGTTACCTTACACTTATCTACATCTTTCAACTTAAATAAAATTTGTCTATTAAGATTTGAAAGTTCTATTAAATCTCCATCAAATAGTATCATTTCCTTTATATTATATGTATTAAGAGCATAAGCAATATAATTTCCAATCCCACCTGTTCCTAAAATTATAAATTTATGTTTTTTAAAATTTTTTAAAATAAAATCTGTGTTTTCGTAAATAGAATCAATGTAAAGTTTATTTTTAAAATATATACTATTTTCTTCGTGAAATACTTCTTCAAAAGAAGTAATAATTCTTTTCTTTACTAATTTATTAAAAATATTCAAATAATTGTCATTGATATTTAAAAATTCTTGAACTTCTTTATTACATTTTGGTATTTTTAAAAAATATAAAATTTTTAAACTTATTTCCATTTCTTCATCATCAACAAAATATTGATTCGTACCAAGACCGATAATATTAACATCTCTATCCTTGTACATTCTTGTCGTCAAAGATATTTTATACATTTTTCCTCCTTAAATATAAATAAAGTCCATATAATAAATAAAGCCTATATAAAATAGGCTATTTCACTAATTTTTAACTACTGTAAATATCACTAATCACCTCTTGAAATAAGAGTAACATAAAAAATATAAATAGTCAATTAGTTCAAATATATAAAATATTTATACATTAAATATATATTATATATTAAAAAATATCTGCTATTAATATTTTTTAAATATCTTTGATTTTCATTACTAATTATTTTTATTTTATTCAAGTTTAAGTTTAGTATTTTCTAAAGCTTTTAAAAAATCACTATGAAAATTACCTATTACTTCTATTTTTTCTGATGTAATAGGATGAGTAAACTCTAACTTGTATGCATGAAGCATCTGTCTATCATATTCATCTTTTCTCCCATATACATCATCTCCTAATATTGGAAAGAAGAAATGTGAAAGATGCACTCTAATTTGATGTGTTCTTCCTGTTTCAAGATTTATCCTAAATAAAGAAAAATTTTCATTACTATCTATGACTTCAAAATTAGTAATAGCAAGTTTACCTGTACCTAATACTGCCATTTTCTTTCTATCATTTGGATTTCTTCCTATCATAGTTTCTAATTTTCCACTTTTTTTATTTACTTTGCCCTTTACTATAGCATAATATATTTTTTTTATTTCCTTATTTTTAAACATTTCAGATAATTTAAAATGAGTTTTATCATCTTTTGCTATAATAATTAAACCTGAAGTATTTTTATCAAGTCTATGAACTATGCCAGGTCTTAAATCTCCATTAATACCTGATAAATCTTTAATTTTATACATAATAGCATTAACTAATGTATTTTCTTCATGACCCTTAGATGGATGAACTACCATACCAGCATATTTATTTATTATAGCTAAGTATTTATCCTCATATACTATATCTATATCTATGTCCTGTGGTATAATATCAACTTCTTTTAAATTAGGTATATCAATAAAAATATCATCTCCAAAGTTAACTTTGTATGAAGCCTTAGTTTTTTTTCCATTAACTAAAATATTACAAGATTTAATAAGCTCTTGTATTCTTGTTCTAGTTTCATCTATTCTTTTAGATAAATATATGTCTATTCTTTCATTTAAACTATCCTCAACTAACATCACATACTCCTTAGCATAAATATTTTTCTATTATTTCATCTACTGTGCTTACACGAGTATTTTCTTCTATACCTTCCTCACCTTTAACCTGACCAAATCCCCAATTACAATAAATGAAATCTATATTAGAATTTTTAGCAGTTTCTTTATCTACTAACATATCTCCTACAAATAGTATTTCCTCATTTTTTAAATTTAATTCATCTCTAAGTCTTAAAATATTTATATTAGATGGTTTTCTTTCATGTATTTTATCAGGATCTACTCCTATTATTTTGTAGAAATTATATGATTTCAATTCATCTATCATACATGATTTAACCGCTAAATCTTGATCCTTATTAGTAACTACTGCAAATTTTATATCATTTGATGTTAGATAATCAAGTAATTTTTCTATACCATCATATGGTTTTAAATTATAGTCATATTCCTTATCATATATTTTAAGTAAAACTTCCATAATCTCATTAACACTTTTATCATGATTTTCTTTTTCTATTATCATTTCTACTAATCTTCTTAATCCATTACCAACAAAATGATTATATTCCACTGCTTCATATGTCTTTAACCCAAAATGCATAAGTGCCTTATTAGTCGCATTAGCTATAGCATATATTGAGTTAAGTAATGTCCCATCTAAATCAAATATCACTAATTTTTTTTTCATTTTTTCACCTTTTATCATATATTTTATTTAAGAACAGCCCAGTTATATCCTTCGCTACCATTTACTTTTAATATTACATCATCAAATAGAATAGTATTTTGCATAATATTACTTATTTCTTCAAAAGGATATATATCTTCTCTAACCTCAAATATTAATTCATCATGTACTTGAAGTAACATTTTAAAATTCTCATTACATAACTTATCATATATTTCTTTCATAACCTTTTTAATAATATTTGCTGCTGTCCCCTGAATTACAGTATTTACTGCCATTCTCTTTGCCTGCTCTTTTATATTAACATTAGATGAGTTAATATCATAAACATATCTTCTTGTTCCAAATTTAGTCTCAACATAACCATCTTTTTCAGCTTTTTTTATAATATCATCAAGTAGGACCCTTACTTTAGGATATTCTTTAAAATATGTATTTATATATAGCTTAGCATCGGAAACTGTAATTTTAAGTTCTTTAGATAAACCAAAAGGTGTTTTACCATAAAGAACAGAAAAGTTTATTACTTTAGCTATATTTCTTTGTATTTTACTAACTTTTTCATCATCTTTTAACATAAATATTTTTCTTGCTGTTAATTCATGTAAATCTAAATTGTTCTTATACGCATTTATTAAATTTTCATCTTTAGATATCTCAGCTAATACCCTTAATTCTATTTGAGAATAATCAAAAGATACTAATTTCATGCCCTTAGAGGCAATAAATCCTTCTCTAATTTTTGTACCCTCATCAGTTCTTGTCGGTATATTTTGAAGATTAGGATTGCTAGATGATAATCTACCTGTAGCTGTTCCAGTTTGATTATATGTTGTATGTATTCTACCATCTATTGCAAGCTTTAATAAAGGTTCCACATATGTTGATCTAAGTTTTACAAGTTCTCTATATTCAAGTATTAATTCAGCTATTTTAATACCCCTATCTTTAAGTAATTCAAGTACTTCAGCATCAGTTGAATATCCTCTTTTATTCTTCTTAACACCTTCTATCCCCATTTTTTCAAATAAGATTTCTCCTAATTGTTTAGGTGATGAAATATTAAAACCTTCTCCACTTTCAGCATATATTCTATCTTCTATATCTTTTATCTTTATTTCAAGTTCTAAACTATATTTTTCAAAATATTTTTCATCTATAGCTATACCCTGTTTTTCCATGTATATTAAAACATCAGTAAATTCTTTTTCTTCTAAGTACATATCCATTTGATTTTCTTTTTCAAGTAAATCCATAAATACTTCTTTTAATTTAAAAATAGCATAAGTTATATTTATTAACCTATTTTTTCTATACTCTATAGCATTAATTGGTGCTAATTTATTTAATATCTTCTTATCTATCTCTTCTATAGAAATTCCCAATTTATCAAATGCCATAGTTTCAATTTTCTGAGATTTATCCGTACCTAGAGTAAAACTTGCAAGTAAAATATCAAAATATCTTTTAAAATTAACTCCTAAATTCTTCCATTCCTTACCTGAATATATACAAACATTAAGATCATCTTTAATGTCCTTAATACTTACACCCTTTTCAAAAAGATTTCCTATTTCTTCTGAAATATCAAAAGTATAATGAACTTCATCCTTATTACAAAAGGCTATCCCTTCCTCACCAAGATAAAGTGAAATTTCTTCATTAACACTATTAATCTTAGTTATGAAATCATGTAAGTTAGAATATTCTATTTCCTTTATTTTAAGATCTATTTTAGGCTTATTTTTAACTAATTTTTCATATTCTTTTCTTAATTCATACTTTAAATATATTTCTGATAACTTATCGAAATTTTTTTCACAAACTTTAGCATCTTCTATATTTAAATCTATGTCAAGATCATCAAACACTGTAGCAAGCTTTTTACTAATATACGCTAAATCTTTTGATTCTATTAATTTTTTTTGTAATGCACCTTTAATATTATCTATGTTTGCGTAAATATTATCTATGTTATCATATTCTAATATTAATTTAGCTCCTGTCTTAGGACCTATACCAGAAACTCCTGGTATACCATCACTACTATCACCTATTAATCCAAACAAGTCTTTAATTTGATGAGATTTAACTCCTAAATATTCTATTACATCTTCATCATTTTTAATTATCTTATATGGTTCATTTTCATCCTTTTTACCTAAAAGTGCAACAGAAGTATTTTTATTTATAAGCTGGGCTAAATCCTTATCTCCTGTAAGAATTATTATTTCATAATCTTCAGAATATTTTTTAGAAATAGATGCTATTACATCATCAGCTTCATAACTTGGAACTTTAACTATCTTAATACCATATCCTTCTAAAACTCCATCTATAGCATCAAGTTGCATAGCCAGTTCATCAGGCATACCACTTCTATTTTCCTTATACTCTTTATATATCTCACGTCTTTTAAGTTCAATTCTTTTAACATCTTTAGCTGCTATTACATATTCTGGAGAAAAATATGAAAGTGCAAGTTCTAATTGTTTTATAAACCCTAATATAGCTCCTACAGGCTCTCCACTTGAATTTCTAAAATTCATAAGAGCAAAATATGCTCTATACATAATTGCACTAGTATCTAATATCAATATTTTCTTCATATTTTTTACTCCTATCTTAAATATTTAAATATTTGATCATATATTATATCATTATATATTCCCTTATGAAATTTTTCTTTTTCTAATTCATCATTTTCTATACTTTGTTTAATACTTTCAGGATATTCTGAAAATATTTTTGTAACCTTAATACCATCAATAATAAATAGAGTAGGTATTTTACCTTCTGGATTATATTGTAGTAGTAATTCCTTATCCTCACTTCTTTTCCTATAATCCACAGTCATATTAGGAATAAATTTCTTCATAGCTTCAAGAACAGCTATTACTATAGAAGAGTCTGGACATTTAGGGTGTCCAAAAACAAGTAAATTAACTTCTTTTTCAATCTTTGATAACTCCTCTTGTTTTTCTTCTGATAAACTTACTTCACCTAATAATCTTACTTGATTGTCCATATACTCTATTTCATCTGTAAATCTTAAATACTCTTTAAATGTTGCCATTTTATCTCCTTATTTAGAATTATTTAGTTTAAGCATTTTAGTATATAACCCATTTAATTTAACTAAATCATTATGATTTCCACTTTCTACTATCTCACCTTTATCTAATACAAATATTTTATCAACATCTCTAATAGTTGAAAGTCTATGTGCAATTATTAATGTCGTCCTATTTTTTTTTAGCATTTCTATACCATGTTGTATAATTTGCTCTGTTTTACTATCTATATTAGCAGTTGCTTCATCCAATATTAATATCTTAGGATCTTTAGCAAGGGCTCTTGCAAGAGATATTAATTGTTTTTCTCCAGTTGAAAAATTACTTCCATCTTGCATAACTACACCATCTAAACCTCTTTCATCAAGTATATATTTAGCTCCTACCATTTCAAGAGATCTTCTAGCAACTTCCTTATCCTCACTTATATTATCACCTATAGTTCCTTCAAACAAGAAAGAATCTTGTAATACTATAGCTACATTCTCTCTTAATGTATATGTATCTATATCTTTAATGTCTAATCCAGATATTTCAATTTTACCTTTTTGATTTTTATAAAACTTAACCAATAAATTCATTATTGTCGATTTACCACTTCCTGTATGTCCAATAAAGGCTACAGTTTGATTTTCTTTAATTTCTAAGTTAATATCTTTTAAAACATATTTATCATCATATGAAAAATATACATTCTCAAATTTAATATTTCCTTCTATTTTTTCAGGTTTAATTAAATCATCTTCATTTTCTATATCTAATTTTAATAGTTCATAAATATTTTTAGCAGATCCCCTTGCTTTAGAATATTCTGATAAATTCATAGTTAAATTACTTAATCCATTTACTATATTTGAAATATAGAAAATAAAGACAAGAGTGTCTCCTGATGTTATAAGGCCTAAATTAAATGTAGCAGAATATATATAGTAAAATATTATAGTTAACTGCACTAATTTAGTTAAAAAGTCAAATGCATTATGTCTAATAAATGCTTCTAACAATGTTAAAATCTTATCACTTTTATACCTATTTTGTGCTGAAATATCCCAATCTTTAAGTGCTTCCTCTTGATTATTAAATGCTACTATAATCTCTAAATTTTGACACATTTCATTAACTTTTCCATTACAAATAGAATAATGTTTTCTTAAATCAGATATATAACTATATGTTGAATTTTTATTATATTTTTGTAAAATTAAAATAATAGGAAGATAAATAAGTAAAATTAATGATAATTTCCAATTAATATATATCATAATAGAATAAATTACAGCTAATTGAGATAATATTATTAAAATAGAAACTAGAGTTTCAGAAAAAAAACTTCTAATAGCCTTTACATCAGAGGTAATTTTAGAAAGGACTGAACCTGCTGGAATATTATCAAAATATTTAATAGGTAATCTTTGAACATGATTATATATTAAAATTTGTATATTCGTATATACAATATTTGCTGCCCTTTGCAAAATTCTTTTTCTATACACTAAAGTTATTGCTTCAAGTATTTTTAAAAAAATATATATTAAAGCTATCTTACCTACAAAAAAATATATTTCGTTTAAATCAAAACTTTCTATTTTTTTATCAAAGGCAACTGATATTAATTTTATGGCTATAACTTCTGAAACAACCCCTATTATTAATACACTTAATCCAATAATATATTCTTTTCTTGCCTTTTTAATAAATTTAAAAAATTCAAACAAATAATTCTTCTTATTCATAAACTTCTACCTCCTTCTTATTTTGGTAATCATAAAGTTCCTTATACCATTTTGAAGAAAGTAATAACTCATTATGAGTTCCTATATTTTCTATTTCACCATCAGATAATATTATTATTTTATCAGCATTAATAACACTACTTATTCTATGAGAAACTATAATATTAGTTTTACCTTTTCTATTATCATTTAATCTTTTAATAATATTTTTTTCAGTTCTAATATCTAAGGCTGAAAGAGAATCATCAAATATTAATATTTCAGGATCATTTATTATTGCCCTTGCTATAGATAGTCTCTGTTTTTGTCCCCCAGATAATGAAACTCCATTTTCTCCAACAAGAGTATTAATTCCATCTTTAAATCCTTTAATATCCTTATTTAAATCTGCTACTTCTAAAGCGTATTCTAATTTTTCTTCTATTTTTCTGTTAAATAATACATTCTCTTTAATAGTTTTAGAGAATATGAAATACTCTTGAGGTGAATAACCAAAATTTTCTCTGAGTGACATTAAATTATATTCTTCTATAGGAAATCCATCTATATATATTCCTTCACTATCTTCATAAAATCTTAATAGTTGTTTTATAAGAGTGGTTTTTCCACTACCAGTTTTACCAACTATACCTATAGTGTCCCCTTTATTTATTACTAAGTTGATATTTTTTAATACCTGTTCATCATCATATGAAAAAGAAAAATTATTAAACTCTATTCTATCTGAAAATTTTAATTTTCTACCATTTTCATTAATTAATTTCTCATCCATATTCAATATATCTTTTATCCTATCATATCCAATTTTCATATCAAAATGAGCAATAAAAAAGCTTGCAAATACAGTGTATGGCCAAGGCATTAAAAACATTATAAGGGAAACTGAAATTATTGTTCCAAAAGTAATATTACCGTTAACATATTGATAATATCCATAAATTATTAAAGTAAAATATGAAAATCCTACAGAAATTATATTAAGACCATGACCATATATACTTCTCATAGAATAATTTAAATGTAACTTAGCATATTTTAATACATTATCTTCAAATTCTTTTGAAATTTTTGATAATAGATTATATGTTCTAACTATCCTTACTCCCTTAATACTTTCAAGTGTTTTTTCAGATATATCATCAAATTTTTCAGTCATTTTTAAATAAAGGTTCTCATATTTTTCTTTTTTTAGGATTATAATAAAGCTTGATAATAAATATGGAATATTTATTAAAATAACAAATACTAAATCTATTTTAAATAAAATGAATATAAAAATTATTAATACACCCAATATTCCTCTTGTAAAACAATAAAGGCCCCATGAAAAATATCCTGATATATATTCTTCAACATCTCCTATTATCCTACTTAAAATTTCTCCAACACTAAATTTTTTAAATATTTGTGGATTTTGTTTTAACACCTTTTCTAATATAGCCCTTTGAATTTCATATATAATTTCAGGATAGTTTATAAAAACATAGTATTCATAAATACACTGAACAATATAGTAAACTATAGCCATTATAATCATTAATAAAATCTTATATTTTATTTGAGACATACTCATACTCTTATTATTTATACCATCTACTATTTCTCCTAAATAATCTAAAGGTAACATAGTAAATAACATTATTATTAAACTTAATATAGAGGCAAAAAGAATTTTCCATTTTCTTTTCCAAAGTAATTTATTTATCATATCTTATTTTCCTCCTTCTCTTACAAGGTTATATCTATATATAATAATACCTGTTAATATTATGATTAAATATCCCATAATACTATATTTATCTGGAAATTCTCCTAAAAATACCAATCCTAAAATTGATGAAAATATTACTTGTGTATACTCAAATACTGAAATCTCTTTTGCAGGTGCAAAATTATATGCAAAAGTTATTCCATATTGACCAATTGCTCCAAATATACCTATTCCAATTAATAATACTGTGGTCTTTGAATCAAAAGAAATTCTATTTATTAATACTTCTGGTAATAATATTAATGTACTAAATAATGAAAAATAAAAAATTATAATAAGAGGTTTAACCCTCCCCCTTATAACCAAAGCCCTAATACAAATATATGCAAATGAAGCACAAAAGGCACCAAGTATTGCAAGTATGTACCCTAAAGAAAAATCAGAACTCCCTGGTTTTACTATTAATATTACTCCAAAAAAAGATATTATCAATGCAAGAAATTGAACTTTTGTAAATTTTTCATTAAAGAAAAAGTATGAAAGTATTAAAACAATAAAAGAAGATAATTTCTGTATAGTAGTTGAATCAGCAAGTAATATATATTTTAAAGTATAAAAATTAATCATTACTCCTAAAATTCCAAAAATAGATCTTGCTGCCATTAATTTCCATTCACTTTTTTCTAATCTAAAACTCATGCCCTTTGACCTTATAAGCATACCTGTAATAAATATTATTACTATATTTCTATAAAATAATTTATTGGATACTGAAACATGTGGAAGCATTTTTACTATCATCTGTAATGTTGAAAAACCTATAGCTGACAATAATATAAAAAATATTCCCAAATAATACCTTCTTCTATTTTCCATTTTAACTCCTTAAACAAATTCAACAAAAACTTCATTAGATAATAAAACACCTTTACTAGTTAATTTTATTCTATCATCAAATTTTTCTATTAAACCTTTTTCTATTAATTTATCAATTTTTTTATTAGGCGTATACTCTACTCCTCTTATTAGCATTCTTAATCCTAAAATATATTTTAAATTTTCAAGTTCTACTTCATCTACTATCTCTATAGTTTTTTCCTCTATAGGAATAATATTTTGATCTATTAACCTATAATACCTGGCTAAAGATTTAACCTTTGCAAATCTTTGTCCGTTATAAAAACTTGTAGCATTTACTCCAACACCTACATATTCTGTGTTATTCCAATATTTAGTATTATGCTTACTCTCTCTTCCATTTTTACAAAATGAAGATATTTCATAATGATCATATCCACTACCAACAAGTCTTTCTTGTATTTTAAGAAACATATCTGCCTCTAGATCTTCATCTAATGCTTTTAATTCTCCTTTTTCAAGCCTTTTTGTAAAATTAGTTCCCTCTTCCCATATCAGAGAATATATAGAAAGATGTTCAGGGGAAAGTTCTAAAAATTTATCTAAATCATTTTCCAACATTTCCATATCTTGATTAGGTACTGAAAATATTAAATCGAGTGAAATATTATCAAATCCAGCAATTCTAGCATTTTTATAAGTCTCTATAGCTTTTTTAGAACTATGATCTCTATTCATAAATTTAAGCATATCATCATTAAAACTTTGAAATCCTATACTTAATCTATTTATACCTGCATTTTTTATGTATTTAAGTTTTTCTAAGTCCATATCACTAGGATTTAACTCTAAAGTTATTTCAGCATCATCTGTTCTTTTTAAATTATCTAATATTCTTCTTATTTGTTCACCATTAAGTAAAGACGGTGTCCCTCCTCCAAAATATATAGTATCGTATATATATTCTGGATATAGATTTATTTCCTTAATAACGTATTCTACATATCTTTCTATCTTATCATTCATATTTATAAATACATGAAAATCGCAATAATGACATCTCTTATTGCAAAAAGGTACATGTATATATATTCCTGTTATATTTTTCATATTTCTCCAATATATAAAAATATACCATAATTTTCTACAAAAAACATACAAAATCTTATGGTAATTTTTAAATTTTTCTCTATTTTTAATAATTTATTTATATAGTTTTTACTATATTATTATACTCTTTTATCTTTTTTATGTCAAATGTTAGAATGAATTAAAAAAGGCTTTATATCCTAATTTATTAGTATTATAATATTTTATAAAATCAGCTATAATTTAAATGTAGTATATATAATTTAATTTTAAATTTAAAGAAAAATAAATATATCTAAATACAAAAAGGGGTATATTTTGCAAAGCACACCTTAATCTCTATACAAGATTTTGTACAATGCACAATATCCCCTTTTTAGGTATATGTTTATATCAAATATTTAATGATAGCAAAACAATTAAATAACATATGAAATATACAATTCACTTTTAAAGAATTTGTCTTATAATAAATTAATGAAATTATTATAGAAATAGGTAAAAATAAAATAAAAATTTCTAAATTAAAATATGAATGAGCAAATGCAAATAAAATTATTGAAACAATCAGAGCTAATTTACGATTTTCTAAATATGTGAAAATAATTTTCCTAAAAAATAATTCTTCTTCTATTGGAGAAAATACTATTATCTGTAATATCAACAGTAATTTATTAACTGATTTATAATAATTCATACGTTTATGAAAAATAATTGTTTGTTCTGTTGAGTCTAAAAAAAGACTTAAACTTACTTCTAAAACCAATGTTATTATTATAACAATAATGATTATCAATATACTTTTTAAATTTAATTTATAATATTCTTTATTATTTTTTGATAAATAACTAAATAAAGTAATTAAAATAGTTGAACCAATTAAATTAATAATAAAAACTAAATCTAATGTTATTAAATCTTTATTCACAAAAAATTCTACTACCTTAAATAAAAATAAATTTAAATAATTTAAAAGAAAAAATAATAATAAAATTTTTAATAAGTTTACAATTATTTTCATTTTATTATTCTGTATAACAAGTTCCATTTAATTCAGGAGGACAAACTTTCTTTTCTTCATGAATTTCTTTTTCAGTTTCCTTTTTTTCAGACTCAGTACCATTGAATCTTTCAGAAATTTCGTTTGAAACTTTATCAACAACAACATCAACAACTTTACTTACAACAACTTCAATAATTTTTTCAATAATCTTTTCTTTCAATCCTGTATTTTCAATATCTTTTAGGCTAATTTGATTATCTTCTTTAAATTCAATATTAGTACTTTTTTTAAATTCAATACCATTTGACTCCTCACTAAAATTAATAGTTCCTAAAAATAAAATAGACAAAATAACAAATATTTTTTTCATAAAAAATCTTCTTTCTTTTTTTGAATATGCCACTCATTCTTCTATATTCATTATAACATATAAATTTATAAAAACAAAAGTTCTTTTTTTATTTTTGTTGTATAATTATTTAGTTATCCAATGCATGTAATAAAAAATTAAATTAATATCTGAGTATTTTATCAAAGTCATATTTTTTACTTATTTTTAATCGTTAAATTGGCATCCCATAAGCCAAATTCTGTATTTGCTAATCATTTTTCTAGGCTTGTATTTACATACAAGCTCAAGCGAATAACCAAAAGAAGGACGAGCAGCCCTATATTCTTTTTTTACATTCTTGCTTCTGGTGGGGTTTACAAGCAAATATAGTTGCCTATATCTCTGGTGAGCTCTTACCTCACCCTTTCACCCTTACCTATACAGGCGGTTTACTTTCTGTTGCACTTTCCTTAAAATTACTTTCAGCAGTCGTTAACTGCCACCATTGCTCTATGAAGTTTGGACTTTCCTCAAGATAAATCTTGCGATTAGCTGGGATACCAACATATATATTCTATAACAAAAGAATAAAAAAGGCAAGCCTTAACTTGCCTTATAGATATTCAAATACTTCTTTAGAATCAAATTTAATTATTTCAATCTCTTTATTTATTTCCCTCAAACTTTTTTCAAAAAGTTCAACAACTAATTTTTCACTTCCATAATGATCTATGTCTAAAAGATGTAAATTTTCTTCTCCCATATCAAGTGAAATATGATGTTTTAGATCTCCTGTAATAAATAGATCTACCTTACCTCTAATCAAAGGAATAAAACTATCTCCAGAACCTGTAGTTATGGCAATTTTCCTTACCATTCTATTATCCATAGCTCTACTTAATCTAACATTTTTTATTTCTAACTTTTCCTTTATTATAGATATAATATACTCAATAGATTTTTTCTCTTTTAAATTAAATCTTCTTAATGCTATCTCTTCAGTTTCTAACATTTGCCCATCTAAATTCATTTTTTCTAATATATATTCATTTAATCCACCCTTAGCTGCATCTACATTGGTATGAGCTGAATATACTACTATATCATTTTTTATTACATCAATGATTTTAGAACCAATGACATTATCTGATAGTATCTTTTTCTGTCCTTTGAAAATAAACGGATGATGAGATATTATCAGATCAACTTTTTCCTTAACAGCAAAATCTACTGCCTCTCTTGTTATATCTAAACATAACATTACTTTATTTATCTTTTTTCTAATATCACCAACAAGTAATCCAACATTATCCCATTCTTCAGCTAATTCTCTTGGAAATTTTTCTTCAAACTCTTTAATTAATTTAGATAAGCTTATCATTTATACCCTCCAAATCAGTTTGTATTCTTTCTAAGTAATCTAATATATCCATGTTAAAGATTAAAGATAACTTCATTATACTTAAATTTATAAGCTCTTGTATATTTTCTTTATTTGTATCATTCTTTTTAGCAATATCTGATATAGATAATTTTTCTCCATCTAATCCTAAATACATAGATAATACTGTTTCCTCTAAGAATGTTAATCTATTTGTATTTAAAGCTATTTCATATTTTCTTTTTACTCTTTCTGTTTCTTCTTTTATATCATCATAGCTTAATGAAAAATCTTTATTTTCATATACTCTAGCTAACTTTTCATAATATTCTTTATTTATTCCAACCCTATTTAATACATCATATAAATTTTCACCTTCATTAACTTCACTAACAATTTTAATATATAGTAAAGATAGGTATTCTTGTTCTGAATATATTGAAAGTTCATTATATTGATAACTTATTAAAGTTCTTCTAACAAAAAGTCTTAATGCATTTTTCAAAAATTCTTTATCATAATTTTTAGAAAGCTTATCATAGTATTCATTTTTAAATTTTATAATAGAAAATAAGGCTTCTTGTTTTACATCATTAAATGAAAAATTGATTTTAGTATTTTTTATACTTTCATGTATAGCTATTTTCACAAATTCATTTAAAACATCATCTAAATAATCTTCTTCAGTTTCATTATAGTTTTTTAAGTAATCTTCAATTTCTCCATCATTAAAATATGTATTTTCTATATCTGCATAATTTAAATCATATGATTCATTTACATCATCTACATTATTTTTCAAACAATATATTATAGTTCCTAAAACATCTAAATCATTTATATCTTTTCTTATAAATATAGAATTATAGTTTACCTTATTATTTTTCTCTATATCTGAAATTATTTTTGCTAATTTACTTTCCATTATTACCTCACATTAAAATTTTATACCTGTATTTAATCCTCCTAAAATTCCCGCTTTACTATTTGAATTAAATCCAAAACCAAAATACCCATTTAAATCAACAGGTAAAAATTTACTCTTTATTCCTACTCCAGTACCATTTGTAAAAGTTGCACTATTTCCAAAATTCTTATATACTATCAAATCATTGAAAAAATATAGTTGAGAATCAAATAATTTAAAACTGTCTAAATTAGTTTTAAATACAAATGCTAAATCTCCTCCCTTAATATTATTTTCTATTATTCTTGCATCATATACTTTAATTTTATACTTGTCTTTTAATGGTATAGTTGCAAATTTAAGGAAAATTTCATTATTAAGTTTAGCATCACTTGAAAGATCTATTGAACTATTAAGCTTACTTTCAAAAAATATGTTATAGTCATTTGTTAAAAATCTATTTTCATATTTTATATTAGTATTTAAATTAATCTTTAACCCTGAAATTACTTTCATTTTATAATTCATACCCATACTCACTGTTATTTTATGTGAATCTAAATATGAATATTTTAAACTAATATCTGGCTTAATAAAATATTCATATGATTTTATTTTATTACTAAGTGCATATTTTTGTGCTTCTGCTTTAATAAATAAGCCATCTTTCTTATTTAAACCACCACTAAATAAATATTTTTCATTTCTTTTAAAATCAAAAATAGTATAACCAACATTAATATCAGCACTTATATCTCTAAAATATATATTTGTTTCAAAATTTAATACATCATTTTCTCTAAAATTACCCTTAATGTATTCAATACTTGCAACACTTTCATTATTATCAAATCCAACTGATAATTTTACATCATCACTATTTTCATTTACTTCATCTATTATTACTCCTACAGTTCCATCACCATCAACTGCAACCCTGTAATACAGGTTTATTATTTTTTGTTCTTTTAATAACTCTATTGTTTTGGCATCAACTAAAAAATCTACATCTCTTAGTATCTTTCCTATGTATATATCAGGTAAAGCTTTCAAAATACTGTTCATATTATATTCATTAGAATTTAACTTAATATATTGTATTCTTGGATATATATATATCACGTTACCCAATCTCTCTGCATAGTATTTCCCAGGATATGTTTTATCTAAATAATCATTAACTTCTTCTTGCTTTTCTATTTTTTTAATTTCGGCATCACTTAGATAGATTACAAATCCTTTTACTTCTATAGAAAAAGCAATAGTCGATAAATATATAAACAATATTAATATATACTTTTTCATTTTTTCTCCTTTTTATACCTTTAGTACAAGTTTATCAAATTTATAGCTTTTTTTCTAGTCTTACTTGAATTAAAATAGAAAAAACTGTATAATAGTCTATAAAATTTATAAAGGAGCATTAGAATGTTAAATCCCAAAATAATTACATCAATTTTTATGATAATAATTATTCTTTATTTAATATATTTTTTAACAAAAAAATACAAATTAACCAAAAAACAGATTATTATATTCTGGATATTAGTCCTATTTTGGTCTAGTGTTAGTATAATTAGAGCATATAGAAAAGCATATGCAATAGACCCTATAAATATAGGAGGATTAGGACTTAATATCATTGTTGCAACACAGATTACAGCTGCTTATGGTCTTATTAGCTTTATACTTAGACTTCCATTATTCTTCGTTAGTGATATGTTAAATAGAAAAAAAATATTTATACAACTAGGTATGGTATTTATGATGATAGCTTCTATTTCAGTATATTTAAAACCTAGTTACAATACATTATATTTATCATCATTATCTATGGGAGCCTGTGCTTCAATGCTTGCCATTTTTAATGTTATTTTCTCTGAAACATTTGCAAAAGAACAAGCTGCAGTATCTACTTCTATACTTGCATCTGCACCATTACTTGCTGAATTTATAGCAGCTCCTATACAATACATTGGAACATCAAATACTATTAAAAATTATTCACTACTTTGGTTAGTATCAACAACTATAGCTTTTATAACTTTGTTATTAACAACTTTTATTAAAGATATAGAGTATAAAAAAATTTCATTTTCAATACCAAAGATTAAGAAAATTATTACTAATAAGGCTTTTATATATATTTGTATAATAGCACTTTTACAATCTTTTGTTAAATTTGCAACTAGTGGTCCTAATATGATAGTGTATAATAAAAGTATAGGAATGTCACCACTTTTATTAGCTTATAATGATGCTATGTTTGCAGCACCTCAATTATGTGCAAGTGTACTTGTTGGTACATATTTTATAAAAAAACATTCTATTGAAAGAATATTACAATTTGGAATAATTTCAACTATAATATTTTATATTTTTGTTATAGTAACAAATAATCCTCATTTAGTTTTCTTCTCATACATATTTAACGGTTTTGGATATGGATTAATTTATACATCAATAATTTCAATTGCATTACAATACTTTGATAAAGAATATAGAAATATTAGTATGGGTATATTTCAAGCTTTCTTCTCTGCAGGAATATATTTTGGAGATAGCATACATAAATTTATATATATATTACTACCAAAAGGAATATTTTATATAAATACAAATAAAACTATATTTTTAATAGCAATATTTTCATCTTTATTTACTATAATACTATGTCAAATTAGTATATTTTTTAAAAACTTAAAAAGAGGGTAATTGATTATACCCTCTTTTTGATATTATATCATTAAATATAACATCGGTTTATATAAGAACAAATATTTAGTTAGTTGCTTTAACTGGTGCACTTATAACACCTTCAAATACAATACTTCTAGCTGTATCTGTATACAAGTTTGCACTCTTAATTGCCCTATTGATTGGTGAAACAGCATATTTAAACATAAGTGGTACTTCTACTGCTTGATCTAAATAATATTTATGCCATTTCTTATATGCTTCTGCCTTATAATTCGGATCTTCTAATCCTTTAGGATCTGAAATTGCTTCAAGTAATTTATCATTTTCTTCACTTACAAAACGAGTCATATTAAATGCTGCAAATCTAGAAGTTGATTGTGAAGGATCAAGTGATGTTCCTACTCCCCATGCAGCAGCATATATATCAATATCTGGATCATTTGCTTTTACTTTTTCATAGAATAATTGGAATTCAAGTAATCTTCCATTTGTTAACTCAACATTTACTCCTATTTCTTTCCAGTTTTGTATATAAAATTGTGCTAATGGTTCAGCAACATCTGATCCAGACATAGATGCAAATTTAAGTGTTAATTTCTTACCATCTTTATCTACAAATCCATCTCCATCAGTATCTTCATACCCAGCTTGTTTTAATAATTCTTTGGCTTTTTCTGGATTATATGGATATCCAACATTTGTAGGATCATAAAATTTTTTAAATACTGGTGGAGTTTGCCCGTTGGCTCTACTTCTTAAACCATTATAGAAAGCTGAAGCTGCTTCATCTACATTTAATGCATAAGATAGTGCCTTTCTAACTCTAACATCTTGTAAAGGTGTATCTCTATCCATTATATTTTCATTTTTTTCATTATCTCTATGTCCTAGATTAAATCCTAAATATGAATAGTAAAGATCAGGTCTACCAATAATTGCTAAATTATCTAAACTAGAATATTTATCATATGCATCTCCAGGGATTTCTAAATAAGTATGATATTCTCCTTGTTTCATACTTTCAACTACTAATTGTGGTGCAAGAGTTTTAATAGTAACTTTTCCAACTTTTACTTTTCCCAAATGGTAATATTCATTAGGCACTAATTCCAGTGCTTCTCCTGGTATTAATTTTGTTATAACAAATTTACCATTTGAAAGAGGATTTTTTCTTAATTTGTCGGAAGTTTCTAAATCCTTCATAGCTACATCTGATAAATGATGCTTTGGAAGTATGCTACCCATTGAAATAGGTCCTCCACCAGTAATTACTTTAGAATTATTCTCAACTAATTGTATATGTACTTCTGTATCAGAAACTTTAGTAATTCCTGAAATTGTTTTAGCCTTACCTGCATGGTAATCACTCATTCCAACTATTTTACCATGTTCAGATTCATCATATCTAATTCCTGTATAATCTTTATGTCCTAATACTTCAAAAGAATATATTAAATCATCTGCACCCATAGGATGACCATCTGACCATTTTAGTCCCTCTTTAAATTTAATTATTACTTTCTTATTTTCTAGATCTAATGATAATTTTGCAATACCTCCTTCAACATCTAATACTTCAAAATCCTCATTTTTCCAAAAAATTTCTTCATTTATATATCCTAATATATCCCCATCATAAGCATCACTATAATGTAGCCTTGATAAAACACCTTTAAAAGGTGATGAAGTTACAAGTGCAACCTTATATTCTGCATTCTCATCAACAATCCCATCATTTTTATACTCCATAGGGAAATTCAAACTAACCGCAGAACTATTACCTAATTCTGACTTAGATTTTCCTGGACCACACGATACTAAAAATCCCAAACTAGCAAGTGCTAAACTCGCTGATAATATTTTTTTCATTATTCTCCTCCTAAATATTTGTTTTTATTCTTCCTCTAATTGATATCAGTATATCACTCTTTTTATTATTAGGCAAATATATATTTTTTATTTTATTAATATATATGATTAATGTTTTGAGTTGTGTAAAAAAACTATCCTAATTTTAATTAGGATAGTTCTCAAATTTATATTATTTTGCCTTTGCAGGAGAAGAACTTACAACTGATTCTAGTACATTAGCTCTTTTTGTATCTGTATATAAATTAGAATGTTTAACATTTTTGTTTACAGGTGTTACTTTATATCTAAACATTATTGGTACTTCTACTGCTTGATCAACGTAATATTTTTGCCATGCTTTATATGCATTAACCTTATATTCTAAGTCAGAAAGTCCTTTAGAATTTGAAATTTCTGCAAGTAATTTATCATTTTCTTCACTAGTGAAACGTGTAAGATTAAACATAGCATCTCTACCTTTTGAAGATGAAGGATCTAAAGCTGTTCCTACTGACCATGCTCCCATATATATATCTACATCTTTATCATTGGCTTCTACTTTATCATAAAATAAATTAAAGTCTAATAATCTACCAGTAGTTAAAGTTACATTTACTCCTATTTCTTTCCAATATTGTAAAAATGCTTGTGTAATTGGTTCAGCAACATCTGATCCAGACATCGCTGCAAATTTCAATTCTAAATTTTTACCGTCTTTATCTACTATTCCATCATTATTAGTATCCTCATATCCAGCTTTTTTTAATAATTCTTTTGCTTTTTCTGGATTATATGGATATCCTTCTAATGTTTCATCATAATATTTTTTAAATATAGGGGGTGTTTGACCATTAGCTCTTTGTCTTAACCCGTTATAGTAAGCAGAAGAAACTTCATCTATATTTAAAGCATAAGATAAAGCTTTTCTAACGTTAACATCTTGTAAAGGTGTATCTCTATCAGTTACATTTTCACCTTTTTTCTTATCAAAACGACCTAAGTTAAATCCTAAATATTGTATATATAAATCAGGTCTACCTATTACAGTAATATTACTTAAATCTTTATACTTTTCATATGAATCTTGTGGTAAATCTAAATATTCAAAGAAATCTCCATTTTTTAAAGATTCAACAGCTAATTGTGGAGTTAATGTTTTTAAAATAACCTTCCCAACTTTTACTTTTCCTAAATGGTAATATTCATTTGGAACTAATTCTACAGATTCTCCTGGAACAATATTTTTAATTACATATTTACCATTACTTAAAGGATTTCTTCTAATTTTATCTGAATATTCTAAATCTTTAACAGGAATGCCAGCTAAATCATGTTTTGGTAATAAGTTTGCTACTAATGGTCCCCCACCAGTAACTATTTTAGATGTTATATCAGTTACATTAATTCTTAATTCAGTATCTGATATTTTCTCTAATCCTGATATCTTAGATGCTTTACCTTTATTGTATTCTTCCATACCTTTTATGAAATAATAATCTATTGGTGAGAATCTAACTCCTGTATAATCAGGATGAGCAACAACTTCATAAGTATAGATTAAATCATCAACACCCATAGGATGTCCATCTGACCATTTTAACCCTTCTTTAAACTTAAGAATAATTTGTTTTTTCTCAGTGTCTAATGATAAAGTAGCAATTCCTCCTTCTACATTTAATATCTCAAAATCTTCATTTCTCCATATAAATTCTTCATTTATTAATGAAATAATATTTGAATCAAGATTATCTTGATAATGTAATGGTGAAAAAATCCCTTTAAATGGTACAGATGTAACCATAGCAACCATATATGTTGCTCCTTCTACTTCTGGTGCATCATTTGTGTATTCTAATGGGAAATTCAAATCTATTTTACTAGATTTTTCTGATCTTGATCCACCTGGTGAACAAGATGATAATAACCCTAGAGAAGCTAACATTAAACTTAATGATAATAACTTTTTCATTTTTCCTCCTAAATTTATTACAGTTATATCCATAATTGTATCAAAAAATATGATTTATTACAAATTTTTTTAAATATATTTTACCTATTTTCATATAGATTTTCTACATCTATTTTAAGTGTTTCATCTTTTATCAAACCTAAATTTTCAAATAAATATTCTTCAGAAAACTTTTTAGCTGTTAAAATTACTTGAATGTCATTAACTATATCTAATAATTTTAATTCAGATATACCACTTTGTTTTATTCCAAATATTTCTCCAGTATCTCTTAATTTTAAATCTTCTTCTGCGATTTTAAATCCATCTAAGGTTTCTTCCATAACTTGTAATCTCTTTTGTGATATCTCATTTTCTGTATCAGATAAAAGAAAACAATATGATGAATGCTCTCCTCTACCTACTCTACCTCTTAATTGATGTAAAGAAGATAATCCAAATCTTTCTGAATTAAGGATAATTATTATACTTGAATTTGGAACATTAACTCCTACCTCAACAACAGTAGTTGAAACCAAAATATCTATTCTTCCTTCCTTAAACTCATTCATTATATTTTCTTTTTCTTTAGATTTAATTTTTCCATGTAATAATGCGACAGTATATTTAGAAAATTTTTCCCTATATTTTTCATATGTTTCAACAGCAGATGATATATTTAATTTACTACTTTGTTCAATTAAAGGAGAAACAACATAAACCTGTCTTCCTTCTTTTATTTTTTTCTCTACAAATTCATACATAGATTCTTCTTCTATATTTTTTATCCACTTAGTTTTAATAGGCTTTCTACCTGAAGGCATAGTAGTTAATAAAGAAACATCTAAATCACCATATATAGTTAAAGCAAGAGATCTTGGTATAGGTGTTGCAGTCATAACTATAAGGTTTGAATATATTCCTTTATCTCTTATCTTATTTCTTTGATCTACTCCAAATTTATGTTGCTCATCTATTATAATTAATCCAAGATTATTAAATTTTAAGTTATCTTCTAATAATGAATGTGTTCCTATTAAAATATTAATATTACCATTTTCAACATTTTTGTATATTTCTTCTTTTTTCTTTGCTCTAGTAGATCCTGTAAGTAATTCTACACGAATGTTTAATTTATCAAATTCCTTTACTACCTCTAAATAATGCTGAGTTGCAAGTATTTCAGTAGGTGCCATTATAACACCTTGATAATTATTTTCAGCCATGTAAAGTAATAAAATTAAAGATATTATAGTTTTACCTGAACCTACATCTCCTTGTATTAATCTATTAATAATTTTACCATTATTAAGTTCTTTATATATCTCAGCTATAATCTTTTTTTGATCCTTTGTTAATTCAAAAGATAATCCTGATACATATTTTTTTACTAAATCTTTATTATCATCTAAAAAATATAGGTTAGAGTTTTTTATATTTTCATTATATCTATTTTTTAATATCTTCATTTCAAGTATAAGCGCTTCTTCAAAAAGTATTCTTTTTTTTGCTTCTTCATACATAAAACTATTCTTTGGAAAGTGAATATTAGCTATAGCTTCTGTCCTGCTTATCAACTTATTTTCTATAATATATTTTTGTGGTAAATTCTCTTCAAATAAAAATAAATAATTTTTAAGTACTTCTTCTATTATTTTTTTCATATTTTTTTGATCTATACCACTACTTAATGAATAAACTGAATCAAGTTTATCTTCTTTATTTAAAGTAATATTTCTATTATTACTATTAATCTTACTATAAATTGGATTAACAATTTGTAAATTTTTACTTTTTCTTATCTTACCTGTTACTCTTAATTCCATTCCAACTTCTAATGTTCTAGATATATATGGGGAATTAAACCAAACCAATTCTATTAATCCTTCTCCATCACCGAATAAAACTTTAATTATATTTTTCTTACTAAAAAAAGCATTATTAATCATTAGTACTTTTCCTTCAATAATTACATTTTCGCCATCTACTAATGTTGATATTGGTTTATACTTAGCTTTGTTTTCGTAAGTACGTGGAAAAAAATACACTAAGTCATAAAGACTATGTATTCCTAATTTTTTTAATGCTTTTATCTTAGAGTTTTTTTTATCATTTTTTAAAATTTTAATATCAAATTCTTCAAGAATATCATATATTTTTAAATACATAACCTATCCTTTACATATTTTCTAAAAATTCTATTAATTTTTTGAAAGCACGTCCTCTATGGCTCACAGTATTTTTTAAATCTGCTTCTGCTTCAGCAAAATTCATTTTTAAATCTTTAGAATAAAATATTGGATCGTATCCATGACCAAAATCACCTTTTAATTCATAAGATATACTTCCTTCTGTTTCACCTCTAAATACATAAGATTCTCCATTAGGAAAATAAAGAGTAATAACTGAAACAAATTTTGCAGCTCTATTTACATTTTGATTATCTAATAATTCAATCATTTTCTTACATCTATCATTATAATTATCAAATTCATTAAACCATCTAGCTGTATACACTCCAGGCTTACCATCTAAAGCATCTATACATAAACCTGAATCATCTGCTAGGGCAGGCAATCCAGATATATTGCTTACTGTTTTTGCCTTAATTAATGAATTTTCTTCAAAAGTTAAACCATCTTCTATTATTTCACCAACATTAAATTCCTTTTCAGAAACTATTTCTATATCTAGACCTTTAAACATAGCTCTAAATTCTTCTAATTTTCCTTCATTTTTTGTTGCTAATACTATTTTCATTAATCCTCCTTACAATTTAAGCAATGTAATATAGATTCATACTCAAAGCCTTTATTTAAAAGCTTTCTAAAAATTTTTTGTCTATCCAATTTTGAATTTTTTGAAATAAAGCTTTTTATTAATTCCTCTTGATTTTCACTTAAATCTAATTCTGAAAATACTATATTTACAATATCTATTGAAATTCCTTTTGAAAGTAATTTCATCTTTAATTTATTAGTTGAATATTTAGAATTAATAGTTATATATCTAGATACAAATTCCTTATCATTTAATAAATTTAAATCTATTAATTTTTCTATTACATCATTAATAATGTAATGATTTTCTCTACGATATTTTTCATTTAATTTTTGTGTTAGCTCAAATACTGTTCTATCTTTTAAAGATATAATATATATTGATTTTGATAGCATAGATTCATAAACTATATCATAATATATTTTAGTAATATCCATCCCTTTAACAAGTTTAAACATAGATTTAATATCTAGATTAATATCTATAATCTCACCATCATTAATATATATCTTATTTTTTAAAATATTTTCTATTATTTTCATTTTCTATTTTTTCTTATTTCTTACAAATTCAGGATCTTTAAGTTTTAGCATAACCTCTTCTTCAATTTTAGAGAATAATTCTGGATTATTTGATAAAAAGTTTTCAACATTAACTTTACCTTGTCCTAATTTCTCAGTACCAAAACTAAACCATGAACCACTTTTTTTACATATATCAAATTCCAATGCTAAATCAAATACTTCTGTAAGATGTGAAATTCCCTTTCCGTATAAAATAGCAAATTTAGCTTCCTTATGTGGAGGTGCTACCTTATTTTTAGTAATCTTAGCTATAGTTTCCGTACCTATAACATCCTCACCTTGTTTTATAGATAACCCTTTTCTTATCTCCATTCTTACACTAGAGAAGAATTTCAATGCTCTACCTCCAGAAGTAGTTGTTTGTACACCTGGAGTAAATGAAAATCCACCAATTTTTTCTCTAATTTGATTAATAAATATCATAACTGTATCTGATTTAGAAATACTTGATGTTAATTTTCTTAAAGCCTTAGACATTAATCTTGCTTGAAGACCCATTTGTTGATCAGACATCTCACCTTCAATTTCTGCCTTAGGTACAAGTGCAGCAACTGAATCAACTACAACAACATCTACTGCTCCACTTCTTACTAAAGTGTCTGCAATATCTAATGCTTGCTCTCCTGTATCAGGCTGTGAAATTAAAAGTTCATCTACATCAACACCTAAAGCCTTAGCATATACAGGGTCAAGTGCATGCTCAGCATCTATAAATGCAGCTAATCCACCATTTTTCTGTGCTTCTGCAATAATATGAAGTGCTATAGTTGTTTTACCTGAAGATTCAGCACCATATACTTCTATTATTCTTCCTCTAGGTACACCCCCTATTCCCAATGCTAAGTCAATATTGATACTTCCAGTCGAAATAACTTTAACATCCATTTTTTTATTTTCACCAAGTTTCATTATAGAACCTTCACCATATTCTTTAGTGATTTGATCTAATGCAACCTTTAATCCCTTTAATTTATCTTCATTAACTGTAACACTTTCTTTTTTAGCCATGAGTTCCCCCTTATTTTAATAATTTATTAATTAATTATATCATTTTTGATTTATAATGTCAATATATTCTGTTATATTTTTATTACAGTTAGATTATAAAAAGAGTTTGGCAACTACCTATCTTCCCTATCACTAAGTATTTTCAGCGTACACAGACTTAACTTCTAGGTTCGAAATGTAACTAGGTGTATCCCTGTGGCTATTGTCACCAAACTATTATCTTTTTCATAAGACAATC
>LJRV01000215.1 GCA_001612575.1 Streptobacillus notomytis | reverse complement strand
TATTTTGGTGGAGAACGATGAAGCTATAACCCAAGTATTTTAAAAGTTCGTTCATCTAATTCTCTCAATTCATCCAAAGTATAGAGCCGCCCCTTTGGATCAAAAAATTTATCAAAATCAAATTGCCCTTCTTTATATAACTTATAACGTTTAGGGCCTAACCATTCTTTTTGGAAAAAATTATCGGTCAGATTAAAAAATTCTTTGAAGGAAATATTTGCGTCTATTTGACCCATTAACTGAGTCCGCTCATCTTTAGGAATATCTCGTACTTTTCTTTCATCCATAACGAAAGATCTG
>LJRV01000214.1 GCA_001612575.1 Streptobacillus notomytis | reverse complement strand
GAGCCAGGAGAGGTATTTACAATCGTATTTGGTGTGTATTGACCCGTTTCTAAAGCTGCAGAAATAGTAAAAGGTTTCATGGTTGAACCAGGCTCGAACATATCGATCGCACCACGGTTACGCATAGCATCTTTATTTGATAAGCCATTCTTATCATTCGGGTTATAAGATGGCCAACTGGTCATTGCCAGAATTTCACCTGTTTTAACATCAACTGCAATTGCTGTTGCTTAACGCGCATTGTTAGCCACACCTGCAGCCGTTAATTCACGGTACATAATGTACTGCAAACGTGAGTCGATACTTAAAGTGATATTTTCACCTGGTTCACCCTCACGAATTACCTCAGAAACTTTTAAACGGTTACCACGCTTATCGCGAATAATTTTTTGCTCACCGTCTACACCTGACAGTTGCTTATTCAACTGCATTTCCAAGCCTTCGATACCTTGCCCTTCACTATTGGTCA
>LJRV01000213.1 GCA_001612575.1 Streptobacillus notomytis | reverse complement strand
TGTAATTGCCCAAAGTCCAGACTGGCTCAAAGCATCAATTTCGGTATACGGTAAAATTCGCTTAGCGTCTCGCTCAACTGCGGTTTTTTTAAATTGTTCGGCAAATTGTTCGGCAATTTCTAATGCTTCAGCATCATTTTGAATAATATGTGCTTGGCCTGATGCCGATGTTTGTTTGGTTTGAACCGATTGATATGAAGTCATGACAATTGCTCCTTAAATCCAGGCATGGCGGGCAGGGAAATGACCATTAAGGTAATAATTGCCAATGGCATGTAATTTCCAGCGAACAGGGTCGTGTAAGGTATGTACACGGGCATTTCGCCAATGTTGATCTAAATTGTGTTGGCTTAAGCTTGAACGGCTACCACCTAGCTCTAGTAGTTTTTCAGAGATCTGTAGAGCCGCATCATTGGCATAGACTTTTGCT
>LJRV01000212.1 GCA_001612575.1 Streptobacillus notomytis | reverse complement strand
ATGCGAATCTATCTCTTAGCAATCGCTCCTATCACTGATAGGAGATGCCCGCTCCTAATAAGTTCTAGTATTATCTATGATTTCTATTGGTTATCCCCCTCCCAACAGTGAGCCCTTTACACGTTACACACGAGTCCGCCATGTCTCTTATATAACCAAGCTTACATAATTAGCATAGCTTTGCGTGTCTGAAGCATTCTGTCAGCGGTCAGCCTGAGCCAGGATCGAAC
>LJRV01000211.1 GCA_001612575.1 Streptobacillus notomytis | reverse complement strand
AATAGGAATTGCTTCAAGAGCGCTAACAGAAGATTCAATAGCATATGGAAATGGAACAAGAATACATACTTAACGTAAGAATTCTATAGTTAATGGCCATGGATCAGTAGCTGATGCTCCAGATTCAGTAAATCTAGGAATAAATTCACGTCAAGGGGTGCATGAATTAGACTATATTATCATAGGAAATGATCCTCTTGCAGTGTATC
>LJRV01000210.1 GCA_001612575.1 Streptobacillus notomytis | reverse complement strand
GGCTACGACAGCGCCGACTTTGTCGCCGATCTCCGCCAAGCCTGCGTGACCCCGCATGTCGCCCGAAAGGCACGGCACTCCGCCATCGACGGTCGCACCACCCGTCATCCCGGCTATTCCGCCTCGCAGAAGCGCCGCAAGAAGATCGAGGAGCCCTTCGGCTGGGCCAAGACCGTGGGTGGCATGGCCCAGACGGGCTATCGCGGCGTCGAGCGTGTTCGCGCCAGGTTCACCCTCACCATGGCCGCCTGCAACCTCGCCCGACTGCCGCGCCTGCTGGCCGGGTGATCGGGGGGACGAGCAC
>LJRV01000209.1 GCA_001612575.1 Streptobacillus notomytis | reverse complement strand
TGACTCTAGAATAGCTGTAATGCTTGCTGCTAGAAAAGATAATAAAGATAGCCAAACAATATAAGACTTAACAAAAACAATGACTTCAGAAAAAGTAAGAAAATTCTTACTTGAAAACTACAAAAGAGAATGTTATCCAGTATCTTAATTAAATTTAAAGATTCCGATCATAAATAATTTAAATTAACTTAGAAGTCCTATTTGAACAGGCTTTTTGTTAACAAAGAAGTTAAAAGTTTGCAATTTGTCTTTTTTTAGTGTGTACTTGATCGTAAATTAAATACAATTGAGATTATTGCTTGAATGATCTTAGCGAGTATGGTATAATTACAATCTAGTAAAACGTAAATTAGGAGGTGTAGATATGCAAATTTGTGAAGTATTTGGGAAAAAAGTAGTTCATGGTAACTTAGTAAGTCACTCAAATAGAGCAACTAAAAGAATTTGGAGACCTAATCTTCAAACTATGAAATTAATGATTGATGGTAAAGAAGTTAAAGTTAGAGTAAGTACAAAAGCAATGAAA
>LJRV01000208.1 GCA_001612575.1 Streptobacillus notomytis | reverse complement strand
GTTCATTGATTACTTCAGGACCAGTTACGTATTCACCGTACTCAGCGTTGTTAGAAACTGAGTAGTTCATGTCAGCGATACCGCCTTCGAACATCAAGTCAACGATTAACTTAAGTTCGTGTAAGCATTCGAAGTAAGCCATTTCTGGTGCATAACCAGCTTCAACCAAAGTTTCGAAGCCCATTTTCACAAGTTCAACTGCACCACCACACAGAACTGCTTGCTCACCGAATAAGTCAGTTTCAGTTTCTTCACGGAATGAAGTTTCGATAATACCTGTACGGCCACCACCTACGCCAGAAGCGTAAGAAAGCGCAACGTTACGTGCATTACCAGAAGCGTCTTGGTGAATTGCGATTAGGTCAGGAACACCTGAACCAC
>LJRV01000207.1 GCA_001612575.1 Streptobacillus notomytis | reverse complement strand
GCTACATTTACTGCATCTTAATCTCTATCACCACTATCTACATTTATTATTCATCTTTCATAACGCTCTTTACCGACCGATATTACTCCTACCCTAGCCTAACTTGGTATTGGATCTGATCCTCTTACAGTGTATCCTGGCTTATTTAAAGCTGCCTGTGTGTAATCTGTTGGAGCTAAGTATGCTAGAGCTACTGAGTTAGCTAATGTTGCATTTGTTTTAT
>LJRV01000206.1 GCA_001612575.1 Streptobacillus notomytis | reverse complement strand
TTTCTTTATATCCTGAGGCATCTTTTATATAATCTACATACACTCCATATACTTCTTTATTTAATCCATTTAAGTTATATTCATTTTCTAATGATAATATTACTTCTACATTATCTCTTGCCTTAAATGTACTCTTCCCTCCAAAATCTAAACTTAGGGCTTGGTAGGTTCCTTCATTATCAACTGTAATATTTTTAGCATCACCTTTCTTGATAACTGCGTCTAAGCCATATTTTATGCTCAAAATTTTTCAAATCTCCTAATGCTAAAATTCTAATAACTAAATTAAATTCTACATTATCTTGTTTCCGCCTTTATTTAAAGCTTATGATTTATATGATATAATTAATTAAAAAATAGTGATATTAAAAAGGAGATAACTTTAAATAACTAAAAAAACTAAAAGAATAGTACAGATAACATTAATTGAAACAACTGCAATTCTAATAACATGTATTATTTTGTTATTCGGTGCCATAATTGCTTTTCCTTTTACTATAATTTTAATTGTAGTTTATAACATGAGTTTAGGTGGTAAATTATTCGTTTATTTTATGTTAGGGTATATTTTCGATTCTGGATTTTTTTTATTTAGATTTATGTTTTACAATTTATTCGAGATATCTAAATTTTCTTTAATTGATCTTATTTGTATAGGGAAACTGTGATATTAGTTCACAGCATCCCTTTTTTTATTGTTTTCTTCAATAATTAACATTTAAATTAATATATGAAATAATCCAAGGAAACACATTTAAAGAANNTTTAGTGGAAGTGTAACAATATATGAGTTTATAAATCTAAAGTTAGGCTTAGGATTTGGAGCAGATGATGGATTAAAGAATAGAATAATAAAACCAGCAGATAGCTATTTATCATTAGGTTTAAACTTTAAAGAATATGGGAATTTAGAAATAAAAGTAAACTATGATAAAAGTGTAGGAATAAGTTATTGACCATTTACACGGCTATTTAGATTTAGAGGGAAGTGTATCAGTTGAAAAGCCAATAGAATATGAAAAGGTAAATAGTTCAGGAGGCTCAGGAAGTGCATCAGGAGCAGTTGGTGGCAAGGGTGGAGCTTCTGAAATGCAAATAAAAGGATTATGGAAACAAGATGATGTAACTAATAAACTAGGAACAAAAGGAAACTTAGGAATCTTCATGCATAAAGATAAAGAAGTCTTTGCTTTCATAGGGACTGACTTAGGTGGAACTAAAAATAATACAAATGGAAATGAATTAAAGTTTAATGATAAAACACCATATCACTTTGGATTAA
>LJRV01000205.1 GCA_001612575.1 Streptobacillus notomytis | reverse complement strand
GCCTAATATGTTTGAATTTGAATCTAATGGAGACATAATAAAAGGATATGTTCTATTACATGAAAATTTTGACAAAAACAAATCATATCCTGCAATATTAGATATTAATGGAGGTCATAAAACAGTTTATGATACTATTTATTAGCAAGAAAGGCAAGGTTGGGTAAATAAAGGAGAAGTAGTAAAGTTTACAAATCGTCATGGTTCTAGTGGGAGAGGAGATAAATGTAGTGATAGTAGAGGTAATTACGGAAGTATAGATTATGAAGATTTAATGAATTTTGTTGATGAGCCGTGAATTAAATACCTTAATATAGATAAAGAAAATTAGCTGGTAACTGTTGCTTTTTATGTTGTTGCGATACCTACAGGGTTACTTACACAAACAGTTAGATTTAAAGTTGCTTCTCTGCAAGTTCTATATCTAACTGGATTTCT
>LJRV01000204.1 GCA_001612575.1 Streptobacillus notomytis | reverse complement strand
TTTTATCACAATATTTTTGCCATAACAAATGTACAAGAGACATAAAAAATAGAGTTAGTATAGATATCAGTGAATGTGAACCAAAAACATAACCTTCAACAGATATTCCTAATTCAGCAGCTACAGCTACATTATCTGAACCTAATGGTGTTGGCATAATTGTTGCAGTAGTTGCTATAACAGCTGCTGCTGTTAAATTACTCATTCCTGATTTTCTTAAAACTGGGAATAATTTAGCAATTAAAATCATTGCTAAATTTGAAGCACTTGGAATAACTAATGATAACAAGTTCCCTAATAG
>LJRV01000203.1 GCA_001612575.1 Streptobacillus notomytis | reverse complement strand
CATCTGGACCATATAACTTATAAAAACTGGATGTATTGATTCATCCAGTTGTTTTTTATTCTGCCTTCACCTACTTAATTTGGTCAACTGGACTGGAGAAGAGATGAAGACTGCTTCTGTAAACAAACACGACTTGATGCAACACGCACAGCAAGACATGCAAAAGTGGATTAGCGACTTAGATTTAACAGACCGTCAAAAGCTTGCACTGACTTGCCGTATTTTATTTGATCATGGGCATGACGCTGGTTTAGCGGGTCAAATTACATGCCGTAGTGAAAATAAAGAAACCTTTATTACTCAACGTTTCGGTTTAGGTTTTGATGAAATTACTGCTTCAAACTTGCTTGAGGTGAATCAGGACTTAGAACCCATCAATCAAGAAGGCATGGCAAACCCAGCCAACCGTTTCCACACATGGATTTATAAAGAACATCCAGAAGTTAACTGTATTATCCATACGCATCCAACGTATGTAGCGGCCCTGTCAATGCTACAGATTCCACTTATGATTTCCCAAATGGACGTCTGCGCACTTTACGATGACTGCTCATTTGTAGGTCATTGGCCGGGAGTTCCTGTAGGGAATGAAGAAGGTATTTTGATTTCTTCTGCTCTGGGTAAAAACCGCGCTGTTTTGTTGTCTCACCACGGTCAACTGGTCACAGGAAAAACTATCGAAG
>LJRV01000202.1 GCA_001612575.1 Streptobacillus notomytis | reverse complement strand
AGCAAAGTTACAGGCTTCTTCGATAGTTTTTCCTGTGACCAGTTGACAGTGGTGAGACAACAAAACAGCGCGGATTTTACCCAGAGCAGAAGAAATCAAAATACCTTCTTCATTCCCTACATGAATAACCAACTCAGAATAGGGCAAACTTGCTAAGGGTGGCATAGGCCGGCTGTCATAGTGGAATTCGTGGTCATAGTCATCTTCAATAATGTAAAACCCCCATTTTTTTGAAAGTTCTAAGAGTTGAAGACGGCGATTCATTGGCATGGTAACGGTTGTAGGGTACTGATGGTGTGGCGTTGTATAAATTGCTGCAACCGAGTGTTCTTTTAAAATCCGTTCGAGATCTTCAATAACAATACCTTGATCATCTAATTTGACAGAAACCACTTGAAAGCCATTTGACTGGAATGCTTTAAAAGCAGATGGGTAATATAATTC
>LJRV01000201.1 GCA_001612575.1 Streptobacillus notomytis | reverse complement strand
AGATAATCACTGATGGTTAATGTTGCCCCGATACGAAGGTCAATACTCTGTAACTCTCCCTTGGCTGCTTTTTCAAAGGCTTCACAGCGGCCTAAAATTTCTAATGCTTTGGGAAGCAGAAAACGTCCAAGATCATTTAGCTGCAAGCGCTTACCTAAACGATCAAATAAAGGAGCACCTAAGCCGTCTTCTAAATCGGCTAAAGCCATACTTGCTGCACTTTGCGTCAGTCTGACCGCATCACTGGCTTTAGTAACGGTTCCTTCTTGGGCGACTGCTACAA
>LJRV01000200.1 GCA_001612575.1 Streptobacillus notomytis | reverse complement strand
TCGGCAGCGTTAGATGTGTAAAAGGGACAGCTATAATTGTTTTTTCCAACCCAATTAAATCAAATTCCTAAAGACCTCTTTTAATTTCTATACCTTCCACCTTTCCATTAATAGCCTAATCTCCCAATTATCTAAGGTCCGCAGATCCTTGAGTTCCCACTAAAATTTCCCTTATTTCCTAATCGTAGTCAACATTAGAA
>LJRV01000199.1 GCA_001612575.1 Streptobacillus notomytis | reverse complement strand
ACATTAACTGTAGAGCCAAAGGAATATTAAATAGGTGACGAGGTTCCCACTTCTGTTGATCGCTTACTCGCAAAATACCATATCCGACATCATGCTCTTTCCCGACAATATTGGTATAGGTGTGATGTACATAGTTGTGTGTTTCACGCCAGTCATCACCAGAGGCAATGGTATGCCAATCATAGGTATTACCATTCAGACTTGGTTCATTTAACCAGTCAAACTGACCGTGCATAACGTT
>LJRV01000198.1 GCA_001612575.1 Streptobacillus notomytis | reverse complement strand
AAAATGAACGTTAAAGATCCTCTTGATCCGCTTTTACTCCAAGTGTTGCCACATCATTTAGAACTTGAGGTACATCCTGAGTTTGTCACCGACCCTTTAGGTGAAGAAGCAGCCAATCAGTTACCGGGTGTTTTACATAAATATAAATCTCGTTTTTTACTGACTTTGACCGGTGCATGTGCGGTCCATTGCCGTTACTGCTTCCGCCGCCACTTTCCTTATCAAGAAAATTTACCTAAAAATGTCGATTGGCTAAACCTTAAAAATTATATCGAGTCGAACCCCTG
>LJRV01000197.1 GCA_001612575.1 Streptobacillus notomytis | reverse complement strand
AAATAGAGGTGGGTACACAAGAGGAAGCTTTTTATAAAGCAAAATTAACGACTGCTAAGTTTTTCTATCAAAAACTTTTAAATCGTACACAGAGCCATGCCGTTTCTATTGAGTCTGGAGCTGAATCTGTGATGGAGCTCGATCAAGATGCTTTTGCATTTTAGTGAATGGTAAGTTCTAGAATCGCTGGGTGAAATTGACATGCGAAATTTTACCTAGTGATTAAATTTGTAATTTTAGACTCATCAGTTTTTGGTAGGAAAAACCAGTTGAGCCAATGAAATAGAGGGTTAATATAAGCATTAAAACGTGAATTTTCATCAAATATTGATGCTGGACAAGGACTAAGGAAAGAAAATCATGAATGCTTATTATCAATTACTGAATAGAACAATTGGTCCTCAAGGTGAAGTTATTGCTCATTATTGCTCAACTGTTCATACACAAGGGGCTTGGAACCCTCATGAACAGCATATGGCGCCTGCTAGTGGTGTAATTGCAGCAGAGTTATAACAGTTTTCACCGCGACAAGATATGCGAATTGGCCGAATTAGTTTTGATATTTTTTGATTAATTGCATTTGGTGAGTTTACGATTAAGACCAATGTGATTCGTGCTGGTAAAACGATTGAATTGATTGAAGCAGAACTACAAGCACAAGGTAAAACTTGTATTGTGGATAGAGCATGGCGCATGTGCACTCAAGACAGTTCCGAGATTGCGGGGCTTGAATATCAACCAATTCATCATCCCGATACCTTTACTGAATGGT
>LJRV01000196.1 GCA_001612575.1 Streptobacillus notomytis | reverse complement strand
AAAAGAGGTTACATTATCAACTAGGTTTGTTTTCTTTAATAACGTTAATACTTTTATAGTAAAACCTATAATACTGGCCTCCTTTTTTTGTTCGAATACTATTTTTCTAGCGTCTATAGTTAGTTTCGGTAGTTTTAATTTAAAATCTTTATTGTAATATCTTTCCTTGCTTACTCTCTCTTTTAAATCATTTTCTGAATTTACAGAAAAGCATCTAACCTTATCATCTAACTCTTCTCTTGTTCCATCTATTCTATCTTCTAATGTTTTTAGTTGAGCTACATT
>LJRV01000195.1 GCA_001612575.1 Streptobacillus notomytis | reverse complement strand
TTTCTATATCATTATTTTCTAAAAAATTACTATGTGTTATTTTCTTTCCTAATATATCTACTTTTAGTCCTAATCCTAAATAGTTCTCTTTTAACTTAAAGTTTACTCTCTTTCTTAGTTCTATATTCTGGGATAGGTATTTTACTGCAAGTTCTAAATCTCTTCTCATAAAACTATATTTTGGAATATATTCATAAGTTTTATCATCTGGGACTTTCTTGACACTTACATTCTTCTTATTTTCATAATCACCATATTTTCTATCTTTAACCATATCTATTAATGAAGGTAACAATCTAATCGTACTTTCTACTCCATCTGCTCCAAATGTCGTATCAACACCAAAAGTTAATTCTCCACTTATTTTACTCTTTTCATCTTTTGAATAAACAAAAGAAGATAATAATAGTAAAAATAATACCTTTTTATGTTTCATAACATATTTTTATGATAAAAATATCATAATCCTCCTTTTTATTACTTAACCAAGTTAACTTCAAAACATTATATATTAAAAAGATTGATTTTACAATTAAAATCCAAAATAAAAAATAGCCTGATATATATATCAGGCTATAATACATGACTTTTACTTAACCTTGTATAAAGGTAAATCATATTTTAAAAATATTTCTTCAGCAATTTTAATTTCTTCTTTAGTCGGTGTTGGTGTATCTCTTAATTTATATTCTTTTTTCATTTTATCCCATTTTGGTGTACCCATTTGGTGAAAAGGTAATATATCTACCCTTTCTACATTCTTAAACTTAGAACAATATTTAGCCCAATTTTCTAAATCTTTAGGATCATTAGAATATCCTGGAACTAAAACATATCTTAACCATACTGGTTTATTAATACTTTCTAAATAATCTGCCATTTTTAAAGTTGGAGCTAAATTAACAGATGTTAATAACTTATATTTTTCTTGATCTATATGTTTAATGTCAAGTAATACAAGATCTGATAATTCTATAGCTTGTTTAGCTTTTTCGGTAAAAATATAACCCGAAGTATCAATGCAAGTATGTATTCCAGCTTCTTTACATAATTTAAATAATTCTATTATGAAGTCAGATTGAAGTAATGGTTCACCACCAGAAACTGTAACTCCACCTGTTTTAATAAATCCTTTAACTTTCATAATTTCCTTAAATACTTCCTCTGGTGTCATTAATTTTTTATGATCTTTTAAATTCCATGTATCTACATTATGACAATAAAGGCATCTTAATGGACATCCTTGCAAAAAAAGCACAAATCTTATACCCGGTCCATCTTTAGTACCAAATGACTCAAACGAATATATATATCCTGCATTTTTCTTTTCCATATATAACACTCCCTAATAAGTTATATAACAATTATATAATGAAAAATTTTTAAATGCAAATAATATAGATATAATTTTAACATGATTGAATTTATCATTATTATTTAATTGTAAAAATATTTTTCGTTTCTTAGTATGAAACTATTTTAAATTAATAATAGCCTCTATTCCCATATTAGCATTATATGGTTTAACAAATATTTTATACGGATTTTCTTTTGATCTTTTTATTATCTCCTCATCTGAAATATTTAAATTATATTCATAATTATCTCTATTTAAAATTAAATTATCTCTGCCATAGTATTTTGTAATTTCATTGTCTGTGTCCTTAATAGATTTAAAGCCTTTGGTTTCTATATTTTCTAATTTATTAAATCTAAGCTCCTTATTTTTTAAATCCTTAAAAAGCTCATCATAGAATAATTTTTGATAATTTTCAATATTATCTAAACCATAATTAATATATTTAATTTCTACCCCTAATTCTCTTAATATAGACACAATAAATGATAAATTTTGTATATCTTTTGTAACAATTTTAAGCCTATTATTAGTAATGTAGTTTGTAAGCTTTTCTGTTATTTCTTCTCTTTCAATCAAAGGAATATTATTATATTCTTCAAGAGTAATATTAATATTTAATTTAGAAAATTCTAATTTTAAAGCCTTATATTTTCTATTAGCTAAATTATATGCTTCATTAACACTTTTAGCACTTTCTTTTATTTCAAGAAATAGCTCATTATTGTTCATATAAACATTAATATTATCACTATTAGTTAATTCTAAAAATCTTTGATAATTTAATGTATTAATCTTACCAACTTTTACCTTAAATATTGCTTGTTGTTCATTCTTAATTATTTTACCTAATTTTTTCTCATAACTTTCATATTTTTTAGTGTCAAAGGAAATATTTTCTATATTCTCATAAGAAATACCTGCACTTGATAAAAGTTTTTTTAATTTATTAAATACTTTGGCATTCTTATTGTTTGAATCAATCATATCCTTATCTGACTTAGTATTTATAGATATTTCAAGATTTACTACATCAGCTTTAATATCCTTACTAAAACTAGAGTAAAGACTTAGTTCATTAACATATTTTTCATTTCCTTTACCATTATCAGCTATAAATTCTACAGCCAATTCATTTTGAAGTTTAATCTTTGGTATAGATATTTCAAGTCCCTTATTTTCCATATCTGATTCATAAATAGCTTTAGCACGAGCTATCATAGGAACAGCATATTGTTCTAAATCATTTGCAATATTAATTTTTCTTTCAAGTTCATCTACTAAATATCTATTTTCCTTAACTGATTTAATAGTTTTAATCTCATAATCTTTATTTATTAAAAATTTAGCTTTTTTTCTAGCTTTTATATATGCCTCTTCTACCATATCTAAATACTTTTCTTTTAAATTAGACAATGAATATTCTATATTATTTTCAATTTCTATATTTAATTTAGAAGCTATTTCAATTAATTTATTAATCTTGCTTAAATCCCTTAACTTAAATGAAAAATCATTTTCTATTTTATAATAAACATCATCTACTCTTAAGGTCTTTTCATATATATCTGAGAATACAAATTCAAAATCTCTTCCTAAATTTTTTCTTAATGTTTTAACTTTATTATTTATTTTATCATACGTTTCTTTTTTACTCTTACCCGTAGCAGATAATTTAAAGGTAATTAATCCCTTATTCATCTTATACCTAATAGCACCAATTTTTTCTAATTCATTAATAATCTTAGAACCATCATTAATATCAGAAGTTATAGAAAATGTCATATTTATTTCATAACCATTCCCTTTTTCTTCTTTAAGTTTAGAAATCTTTCTATCACTAATATTATTCGTAACTACATTATCAAATTTAATTCCATTCTCATTTAATTTCATAAAGAACTCATTAACTTTTTCTCTATTTATGCCCCTCGTTTTTTCTAAATTTTTACCCTCTGATGTTAATTTGAAGTTTATAAGTGCTGTATCGGCCATAATTTCTTTTTCTATTTTTTGATTAGTTGATATAGTTATTTCTTGACCTAAAACATTTAATCCTACTATTAAGGATAATAATAAAAATATTTTTTTCATACCTAACTCCTTTTAAACATTTATACATCTATATTCTACATATTCTTCATTATATTTCCCTTATACCACCCTTATTTTATACTTCTTATCATCTGTAAAAAAGGTATTAAGACTTTAAAAAATATGTCAATCTCTCTCTTATTATTATACTTAGAAAAACTTATTCTAATAGAACTTTCTACCCTTTCTTTAGGTAGATTTAAAGCCTTTAAAACATGTGAATCCTTCTTATTTGCAGAACATGCAGATCCAATTGATATAAATATATTATTACTTGCAAGAAAAGTTTGTAATACCTCAGATCTAGCACCAATAAAAGATACATTAATTATACTATCACTAGAATTTATAGGACTATTTACATGTACATTAGGTATGTCTGATAATTTTTCTAAAAAATATTTTTTTAGTTCTTTAATATTTTCCTTATCTTCCAAACTTCCTATTTCTATAGCTTTTAAAAATCCCATAACTAGTTCATTAGGCATAGTACGTGGAATATATTTATTCTCACTATTACTTCCATATATTTGTTCTTTAATTTTAACTCCATTTTTAATATATATAGCTCCTACACCCTTAGGACCATGTATTTTATGTGAACTTATAGATAAAAGATCAACATAAATCTTAGAAAAATCAAAATCAACATGATTTAATCCTTGCACAAAATCTATATGAAAATATGTATTACCATTCTTATTTTTAATAGCCTTTGATATTTTTTCCATATCCATTATTGTTCCTATTTCATTATTAACACCCATAATAGAAACAAGTCTTGTATCTTCTCTAATTAAATATATTAAATTATCTATATCTATATTACCAAACTCATCAACATCTACAAGATCTAGATCATAACCCTCATTTTTCAATTCTAATGCTGTGTTTAAAAGTGATGGATGTTCAATTTTTGAGATTATAAAATGACCTTTTTTCTCTTTTCTCATAACAGAAGTTAACGCTAAATTATTTGCTTCTCCACCACCAGAAGTAAATGAAAAATTATCAGGATTTAAACCTAATACCTTTTTAAATATATTTTTTCTATCTTTCAATATCTTCTTTATATCATAAGCCAAACTATATCCTGAATCAATATTTAAATACATTTCACTCATTACTTTAGACATTTCTTCTATTACTCTATCATCAACACGAGTAGTTGCCGAATTATCGAAATATATCATAATTTTACCTACTTTTCTAAAAATTTAGAAAAGAGGGTTACCCCTCTTATCTATATACTCTATAATCTACATTTTTAAATATATTATCTCTACCTTCTATTTCCTTTAGCCATTCTTCATCTATGCTTCCATGTATAATATCCTCATATATTTTAAATATTCTATAAGTATGATCTGATACTTTCTTTTCTGCATATCCAACCATAGTTTTAGTAAACATAATAAATGGCCAACAAGAAGTCTGAGCTAAAAATAGTTCTCTAGCAGCTTGATTTAAAGCCCTGTACTCTAATTCATTTGATGGTTCTATTTTAGCTAATTCTATCATTTTAGAGGCAGCTTTATGTAAATGTCTATAAATATAGTCATTAGATCCATCTACCCAAACATCATAATATCCATTAGCTCCCCAGCTTGACATACTTAAATCAACAACCTGATTTAACTTATATACATCTAAATATCTTGAAGGCGTAATACTTCCAAAATTAGATTCTTGCATTGCCCTAAATATATATTCTAAAAATATTGGGCCCTCATACCACCAATGACCATATAGCTCTGCATCATATGGAGAAACTATTATTGGTTTCCTATATTTCATTTTACTTGATAAATAATCAATTTGTTTACTACGATTATATACAAAATTATATGCATGCGATATAGCTGTGTTTCTTGCTTCTTCTGGATTATATACCTTCTTAAATGTTCCTTTTTTATCTGTTATAGCATAATATTTTATACCAATATTACGTCTTATTCCATCACTATGTAAAAATGGTTTAATGTATTCATAATCAAGTTCATAACCAGCATCTTTATGAAACTCCCTATATGCACCATCTCCTGGATAGCCAACCTCAGATGACCAAACTTGTTCAGAAGATTCTAAATCTCTAGCAAAGGCTGCTACACCATTTTCGGTAAATACAGGGGCATAAACACCATAAACAGGTCTTGGATTTGCATTTTTTATACCGTGTGCATCAACTAAAAAATATCTAATACCCTCATCTTTTAAATATGCATCCTGTCCTTTATAATAAGCACATTCTGCAAGCCATATACCTTGAGGTTCTCTATCAAAATTACTCATATAATCAATTTTAGCCATTTTAACTTGTGCTTTTACAGCATTAGGAAAATCCTTCATCATAGGAAGCATCCCATGTGTTGCTGTAACTGGAATAATTTCTAAGTTACCTAAATCTTGAAAATATTTAAATCTCTTAATTAAATTTTTATCATTATCTAAGAAGTATTTTCTCGCATTGAAATATGTCTCATAATTATGTACAGCAATAGCATACATATCTTCATATGGAGCTAATCTTTCTAATTCTAAGGTACAAAAATCAACTAATTTATCCATATGTTTTAAATATCTATTTTGCAACATTTCATCATTTAACATATTAGCTAAAGTTCCTGAAATTGTCATGGTAATATTAAAAGGTACTCCATCCCTAGTTAAATTTTCAAACATATTTAGAAGTGGAATATATGTTTCTGTAATAGCTTCAAATAACCAATCTTCCTCTAAAAACTCTTCATATTCTGGATGTCTTACATACGGCAGATGTGCATGTAAAACAAGACTTAAATAACCTTTCACCATAATCACTCCTTATTTTTTCATTATCAATGCGTTGCTTCCATCTAAATAATATTTTTTTCTAATTGATATTCTTTCAAATCCAGTTTTTTCATAGAGTTTTATTGCAGCCATATTTTTTTCAGAAACTTCTAAAAAAACATCTTTTTCATATGAAATATTATGTAAAAGTTTTTTTGCATATCCTTTATTTCTAAATTTTTCTTTAATTGCAATTTCAAATAACTCATAACAATCAAAGCTATCAAGTATTATCATATATCCAACTAACTCTTCTTCATAAACACAAAAAATAGAATAATTAGGATTTTCATAAATACTTACAATATCATCATATTTTTTTTTGTCCAAAAAATTCTGATTATGTAAGTTTAAAATCTCTTCTATTTCTGTTTTATTCATTTAAAAATCCTATTCTATTAAATGGATACCATCTTAATAATAATTTTCCGTATATTCTTTCTTCTTTAACATATCCAAAAAATCTTGAATCATTACTATTTCTTGTATTATCCCCCATAGCCATATAGTAATTACTTTCTAACTCAATTTCTTCTCCATTTAATAGCTTAGTCATAACACCTTTATCATATTTAAAATCAAGTATTGGAAGTAGGAATTTGCCTTCACTTTCTAAAACATAAGTATATCTTTTATTACTTAAATCTTGATCAATTCCATTTATTTGATCTAATGTATTAGTATTAAAGAAGCCAAATAGGTATTTATAATAATCTTTTGAAATATTCTTAGCTAAAAACTCTTCTCTTGTTAACTCTATTACTCCACTTCCATCAAATATATCAAGTTCTAATACTTTTAAAAGTTTAACCTTATCCCCCTTTTTAGGTATATATATTTCTGGATTGTTATATAACTTTAAAATCCCTTCTATAGTATATTCTCTATTTAAACTTGTTTTTTCACCATTAATATATATATTATGATCTTCTTCATTAATCTTAAATGTTGTTCCAGAAGTTCCAGTAATTCTTTTTGTATACATTAAGCTATTATCAAGTGGTTCTCTAAATGAAATAATATCACCTATATTAGGTTTTTTAAATCTATATAATACATTATTGGCAAATATTCTATCCCCAACTTTTATAGTTGGTTCCATAGAACCCGTTGGTATAGCATAATTCCCTAAATAATAACCTTGTATAATTAATACAAGAATAATAATAAACATAGAATTAACTATTTTTTTAATTTTATTTGAAAGCTCAATATTAGAATAAAAAATTAATATTAGTGAAGATATAGTTACTACTATATTCATTATTAAAAAGTATTTATCATCTACTCCAAACATTGCTTTTCCAAATATTATAAGCACTATATTTAATATAGCTACATGTTCATAATAGTATTTTTTTAAATAAAATCCTAAAAACATTATAAAGTTTAATGCAACAGATATTATCATTATCTTATTTTTAATAGGTAATATATCATTTCTTGTATAATCTACCTTTAATGCTAAAATCCCTAAAATTATCAACACTAATGTATTAAAAGATATTAAAATCTTATCATATCTAACCTTTTCATTTATTAATCCTAATTTTACTAAAAATTTATCTACTATTTTATCTATATAATCTACTACTTTCTTTTCTTTAAATAAATATGTCAATATAATTATCGATGTAGTAATATAAAAAAGTAGATATAAGAATATCTTCATATATGCCTCCTACTTTAATAAATTCTAAGTGTATTATAACATAAAAAAAATAAAAATAGAACAACACAATTTCTCCATATATATTACCCCGAATATATAAAAAGTCAATACTTAAGTCATTGTTATAAATTACACAAATATCATTTTACACTACTATCGTCATTTTTTTTATGATATAATTACATGTAGTAATTATAACCTTGAAAGGAGCAAAAATGAAAAGAGAATTAGCATTAGAATTTGCAAGAGTTACTGAAGCAGCTGCACTTGCTGCACATAAACTAGTTGGTAGGGGTAATAAAGAAGAAATAGATAGAGTAGCTGTTGAAGCAATGAAGATAATGTTAAATAGAATCAAAATAAAAGGTGAAGTTGTAATTGGTGAGGGAGAAATAGATGAGGCCCCAATGTTATACATTGGAGAAATTCTTGGTAGACCTGATGGGAAATATCTTGAAGTTGATATAGCTGTAGATCCTGTAGAAGGAACACGTATGACTGCACAAAGACAAGCAAATGCAATAACTGTACTTGCAGTTGGTAAAAAAGATTCATTCTTAAAAGCTCCTGATATGTATATGGAAAAATTAATAGTCGGTCCAAATGCAAAAGGTTTAATCGATTTAGAAAAACCATTACAAGAAAATATAGAAATTATAGCAAAAGCAAATAATAAAGAATTAAAAGACCTAACCGTTATAATCTTAGATAAACCTAGACATAAAAAAATAATTGAAGATTTACAAAAATTAAATATTAGCGTTTATGCCCTACCCGATGGTGATGTTGCTGCATCTATACTAACATGTATGGTTGATAGTGATATAGATGTTGTTTATGGAATAGGTGGCGCTCCTGAAGGCGTAATATCAGCAGCAGCTATAAGAGTTTTAGGTGGCGATATGCAAGCAAGATTAAAATTACGTAATGAGGTTAAGGGATATTCTTTAGAAAATGATAAAATATCAAAAGATGAGAAACGTAGATGTGAGGAAAAAGGTTTAGTGCTAGGTGAAGTTCTTAAATTGGATGATTTAGCAAAAGATGATGAAATAATATTTTCTGCAACAGGTATTACTACTGGAGATTTACTTGAGGGTATTAAAAGACGTGGAAATATAGCTAGAACACAAACATTACTAATTAGAGGAAGTTCAAGAACAATAAGATATATAAACTCAGTTCATAATTTAAATTATAAAGATGATAAAATAAATCATTTAGTTAAATAGATGCATAGCATCTATTTTTTTTCAAAAAAAAAGGGTGTCTTACATAACACCTTTTTCTATGTGAATCCCCTAAAAAAAGGTGATTTCACTTATTAATTTGCTGAAAATAAGATTTTTGAAAGTTTAGAGCTTAAGTTATCTTTATTTTCAAGTAATATTTTCTTCACTTGATCCTCATTTTTACCTTTTAATGTTTTCATTGCTTTTGTACTTACTCTAACTTTAACTTCTTTACCATCAATCATTAATTTCATAGTTTGAAGATTAGGTCTCCAAATTCTTTTAGTTGCTCTATTTGAGTGACTTACTAAGTTACCATGAACTACTTTTTTCCCAAATACTTCACAAATTTGCATATCTACACCTCCTAATTTACTTTTTACTAGATTTTAATTATACCATACTCACTAAGATTATTCAAGCAATAATCTCAATTGTTTTTAATTTACAAGCTATTATACACTAAAACAAGATAAATTGCAAACTTTTAAATTCTTTGTTAATAAAAAGCCTGTTTAAACAGGCTTTCTAAGTTAATTAAAATTATTTATTATCGGAATCTTTACAGTTAATTAAAATACTGGATAACCTTCTTCTTTGTAATTTTCAAGTAAGAATTTTCTTACTTTTTCTGAAGTCATTGCTTTTGTTAAGTCTTTTATTTTTTGGCTATCTTTATTATCTTCTCTTGCAGCAAGCATTACAGCAAATCTAGAATCATCTGTTTTTTCTAAAAGAAGAGCATCTTTAACTTTTACCCCTATTTTTAGCATGTGTGAAGGCCAGTTGAAAGATAAATCAAATTCTTGGTAAGCTTGTACTAATGCTGGTATTGCAACAGGTGTAATTTTTAATCCTCTTATATTATCTCTAACATCTGACAAATTATTTAACCCTGTTTTTTTAGCAAGTTTTATAAACCCTTCTTTTTCAAGTATTCTTAAAGCTCTATCTTGGTTAGTCGGGTCACTTGGTACTGCTACTTTTGCCCCCATAGGAACTTGTGATTTGCTTTTAATTTTTCTTGAATAAAATCCAACATGAACGTCATATATAGGTTTAACTTTTACTAAAGTCCCATTATTTCTATCATTGAAGATTTGCATAAATGGCTCATGTTGATGGAAGTTTGCATCAAATTCTTTAGCATTTAACCCTATATTTGCTGTTACATAATCAGTTAATAATGAAATTTGTACATCATAACCTTGCTTTTCTAAATCCATTGCAGCGATTTTAACTATTTCATTCATAGGGTAACCTGCTGCTGCAATTTTAATAACTTTATCATTTGAAAAAGTTAAAGTTGAAAATAAAATTGTAAAAAATAATAATATTTTTTTAAACATTAAGAATCTCTCCTTCTTTTATCTAATTTTTCTGAAATTTTATTACCTATAATCTGTATTAAAAATACCATAACTATCATTATAGATACCACCTTATAAACCAAAGGATAGTTATACTCTTGATATCCATATCTAATGGCAAAATCTCCTATACCTCCACCACCAACTATACCCATAACAGTAGAATAAGATATGAAACTAATTATACTAGAAGTTAATCCTAAAATTAATGAACTTCTAGATTCAACTAACAGAAAATGCCAAACTATTTGAAAGCTTGTTGCTCTCATAGACAATGCTGCATCTATTATTCCTAAATCAACATCGTGAAATGACTGTTCGACAAATCTTGCATAAAGTGCTACTGCTACAAAACTTATTGGAAAGCTTGCTGGTAATAATCCAAAAGCTGTTCCAAAAACAAATCTTGTTAACGGTATTAAAACAATAACAAAGATTAAAAAAGGGAAGCTTCTTACCACATTAATATAAAAATTAATAGGTAAATATATATACATATTCTCTTTTAATCCATTCTTTTTTGTGATATATAGCAATGAACCTAATGGTATTCCAAATAATACTGCACAAATTGTTGGAATTAAAACCATAATAAACGTATCTTTAATAGATAAAAGTAATTCTAAAGTAAAATAATCCATTATGTTAATACCTCTTTTGCATATTCTAAATAACTAAATTCTTTTTCTTCACCAAGGTCCTTATTAACTTCAAATATTTCTAAAATTTCTCCATTTTCTATAACAGAAACTCTATCACATATTTTCTTTGCAACCTCTAATTCATGAGTTACAAATAATATTGTAGTTCCATAATCACTATTTATCTTTTTAAATAAAGATATAACTTCATTTTTAGTAATTCTATCAAGAGAAGTTGTAACTTCATCACAAATTAATAAATCCGGATTTGAAATTAAGGCTCTTGCAATAGCTACTCTTTGTTTTTGTCCACCACTTAAAAATGATATGTATTCATTTTTCTTTTCAAGTAAACCAACATATTTTAATACTTCTTCAACCTTTTCATCATTTTTCTGTTTTTTAAGTATTAAAGGAAGTGCTACATTTGAATATACGTCCTTATTATTTAAAAGATTTAATCCTTGAAATATTGATGACATTTCTATATTTTCATCTATATTAATCTCACCACTATCAGGCTTAATTAAACCTTGGACTATCTTTAAAATAGTTGATTTACCACTTCCAGATTTTCCAATAATTCCAAAAATTTCACCTTTTTTTAGTTCTAAATCTACATTTAATGTAAAATCTCCAATTTTTTTGTTGATATTTTTTAAATTCATTCTATCACCTAACTCATTTTAACACGAAAATTTTATCGATGTCTAAATTTTTTTAAAAATATGTCCGAAAATATATATTTATTTTAATTTTAAAGCAAATTATTCCATATTATGGAATTACTATGATTACACATCAGCGCTTTTGTCATATTAAATCCAACTTTGTGAATAATATATTTTTAAATTATTTTTTTCAATTAAATAACTTAAATTTTAATAAACGCATTTAAAAACTAGATATTTTCAAAATAATATAGTATAATATTAATGATAAAATATTAACAAACATATATTTGTGGAGGAAAAATGAAAAAATTATTAATAAGCATATTTTTAGGTGCTTTTTTGTTTTCTTGTGGCAATAATTCAGAAAACATAGCTAAAACAGATGAAAAATTAGTTTTTTATGCAGGATTACAAGAAGACCATGCAGCTTTAATAGCTGAAAAATTCACAGATGAAACTGGTATACCTACAGAATTTGTAAGAATGAGTAGTGGAGAAACTTTAGCTAGATTAAAAGCCGAAAAAAATAATATGGTGGCTTCAGTTTGGTATGGAGGCCCAGTTGATGGAATTATTGCAGCAGATTCTGAAGGTTTAGTAGAAGCATACGATTCTCCTATATCTAAAGAAATATTAGAGCAATTCAAATCTGGTGATGGAAGATGGACAGGAATTTATGTTGGATACCTAGGATTTGTTGGAAATAAAAAGATACTAGAAGAAAAAGGATTAGAAATGCCTAAATCATGGAAAGATTTATTAAATCCTAAATTTAGAGGAGAAATAGTTGTAGCTCACCCTGGTTCATCTGGAACTGCTTATACTATGCTTGCATCTTTAGTTCAATTAATGGGAGTAGAAGAAGCTATGTCTTACTTTAAACAATTAGATGGACAAATAAGACAGTATACAAAATCTGGAACTGCTCCTGGAAGAATGGTTGGAAGCGGAGAAGTTGCTCTAGGTATTACTTTCTTACATGATGCTATTAAATATCAAAAAGAAGGTTATTCAGATATTATATTATCTGCTCCAAATGAAGGTACAGGATATGAAATAGGAGCTGTTGCTTTATTAAAAAATGCACCTAATAGTGAAGCAGCTAAAAAATTTATAGATTGGGTATTAACTAAAGAAATTCAAGAATTAGGTAAAAGTGTTGGTTCATTCCAATTTTTAACTAACAAAAATGCAAAAAATCCTAAAGAAACAGAAGTAATTAAGAATACTAAATTAATAGATTATGACTTTGAATGGGCTGGAAGAAACAGAAAAGATTTAGTTGAAAAATATACTAAAGAAACTAGTTCAGCAATACCTCAAAAATAGATAAAATAATACAAGGGGATATCCCTTGTATTTTACTTGAAAGGATATTTATGTCAAATTTAAAATTAAAAATGAAAGATAGCTTTAAAGATTTCAGGAAAATGTTAAATGACCCTATACTTATGACAACAATAATATTTTCAATAATTGTAGTAGCTTTCTTTATTTTGGTCCCTTTATATAACGTGTTTTTAGAAAGTATTAAAGTAAATGAAAAATTTACTATAATAAATTATATAGATTCATTTAAAAATTCAGGGAATTTACAAATTATACTTAATACTCTAGTATTAGGATTTACTACTGGATTAATTTCATTAATTGTTGGCTTTATATTTGCATATTTAACAGTATATATTAAAATTAAAGGTAAGGATGTATTTGATTTCATAGCTTTACTTCCAGTAATTTCTCCACCATTTATAGTTGCACTTTCAACTATATTACTATTTGGTAGAACAGGTTTAATTACTAAAAAAATATTAGGGATTGAATATGAAATTTATGGATTTCATGGATTAGTTTTAGTACAAGTTCTAAGTTTCTTTCCAATAGCATACATGATGTTAGTTGGATTATTAAATAATATAGATCCATCTGTTGAGGAAGCTTCAAGATCTCTTGGGGCAAATAGATTTAAAGTATTTACTACGGTAACTTTACCATTAATGATGCCTGGACTTGCCAATGCATTCTTATTAGTGTTTATACAATCAATTGCAGATTATGCTAATCCATTTGTTATAGGAGGAAAATTTACTACTATAGCAGTTAAAATATTTCAAGAAGGAATAGGGAATTATCAATTAGGGCTTGCATCTGCACTATCAATAATATTACTAACTATATCTATTTCTATGTTTACTTTACAAAGATATTATGTTAATTCAAAATCATATATAACTGTAACAGGTAAGGCATCTCGCTTGAGAGAATTAATAGATACAAAATTTGCTACTATTACATCTAGTTTAATTTTAATATTACTTTCTATCTGTGTTATAGGAATGTATATATTAATACCTATTAGTTCATTTACAAAATTATTTGGTATAGATAATAGTTTAAGTTTATATAATTATAGAGAAATATTTAAATATTCAAACAGAATAAATCCTATTATTACTACTACAACTTTATCAATAATAGCTACATTTATTGCATCAACTTTTTCTATGATAATAGCATTTTTAATAGTTAGAAAAAAATTCTTAGGTAAAACTTTCATAGAATTTACAGTAATGATGGGTCTAGCAATACCTGGAACTATTATTGGTATAGGTTATGCCCTAAGTTATAACAAGGTATATAACATACCATTTACAAACACCGCATTAGTTCCTACATTAACTGGTACAGGCTTTATAATAATCATGGCATTTATTATTAGATCCCTTCCAGTTGGAGTAAGATCAGGAATAGCAGCATTAAATCAAATAGATCCAAGTATAGAAGAAGCTTCAACTATTCTTGGAGCAAATACAATGCAAACATTTACAAAAATCACTTTACCTATGATAAGAGAAGCATTCTTATCAGGATTAATATATTCATTTGCAAGATCTATGACTCTTGTTTCAACAGTAGTATTTTTAATATCTGCTAAATGGAAATTATTAACTCCTACTATCATGGATAATGTTGACCAAGGTAGAATAGGTATAGCTGCAGCATACTGTACTATACTAATAGTTATTGTTTCATTATTTATGATATTAATGAAAATCTTTATGAAATTATTAGAACCTAAAAATAAATAACAGGGAGAAAAAAATGAGTAAACCAATTAAATTAAATATACAGAATTTAACTAAAATTTTCACACCTAAAGGTAGAAGGGTGGTTGCTGTAGAAGATGTAAATTTAGAAATAAAAGAAGGAGAATTTGTCTGTTTATTAGGTCCATCTGGTTGTGGTAAAACTACTACACTTAGAATGATAGCTGGATTTGAAACACCAAGTTCAGGACATATTACTATAAATAATAGAGACATCGCTTATTTAACTCCTGATAAAAGAGGAATATCTATGGTTTTTCAAAACTATGCTCTATTTCCACATATGAACGTTTATGATAACATAGCTTATGGATTAAAAATACAAAAAAGACCTAAAGAAGAAATAAAACAAAGAGTAGATAAGATTTTAAAATTAATGAAAATGGAAGATTTTGCAGAACGTGTTCCATCTCAAATGTCTGGTGGTCAACAACAAAGAGTTTCTCTTGCAAGAGCTTTAATAATGGATTCAGAGGTTTTATTATTTGATGAGCCTTTATCAAACTTAGATGCTAAGTTAAGATTACACATGAGAGATGAAATTAGAAAATTACAATTAGAAGTTGGAATAACTTCAATATATGTAACACATGATCAAGCTGAAGCAATGGCACTTTCAGATAAAATAGTAATAATGAAAGATGGAAAAATTGCACAAGTTGGTTCACCACAAGAAATATATCAAAAACCAAATTCAGAATTTGTAGCAAAATTTATAGGTAGAGCAAATATATTGGATGCTAAAATACTAGAAAATAGAGAAAATGAAACTTTAATTTCTATTTTAGGACAAGAATATTTAGTAAATGAAAAGGTAAATTATACTATAGGAGAAAATGTTAAAGTAGTTATTAGACCTGAATCTATTAAATTTACTGAATCAAAACATACTTTAGAAATATCTAAGAGTATATTTATGGGAGAAAACCATGAATATGAAGTTAAAAACGAAAATGATATTATAGAAATTGTTTTAAATAATCCTCATGGAAAAGAAATTAAAAAAGTCGGAGATAAGCTAAGTTTTGTATTCGATCAAAATTCAATACATATATTATAAAAAAAGGAGAATTTCATTAGAAATTCTCTTTTAATTTTACCATCTATAATCAACATTTAAAGTTGCTTTAGCACTTATAGATTTATATTTATAAGTAGGCTTTTCATTATCAAAGTTTATAGAAACTTCTGTCTTAGGTTTTATCACTAATCCATCATTTAAAAACTTAAATTCAGCTTCTAAACCTGGATTTATTGATATTCTCTCTAAAGCATCATTAGCATGTGGCGAGGTTAAGAGAGTGGATCCGAACCCCTCTTTTATTGAGTTTTCCATTCTATTTCTATATTGATATCCACCATTTAATGTTAACTCTATATATCAATTAAATCTTCTTTTTAAACTCAACCCTGTATTTGCTTTACCATCTAATTTTGTTTCTTTTTCTATTTCTTCACCTAAGTATAAAAATAGT
>LJRV01000194.1 GCA_001612575.1 Streptobacillus notomytis | reverse complement strand
CTTCCACTTTAGTCTGTTTTATTCTTATTTCATTATCAGAATATGTAATATTTGAATTATATCCATACTGTGAATAAGTATAAATACCTGCTAGCTCTTTAGTAATTTCATCTATTATAATGTATTTATAAAATTCATCATTAATATTAATTTGATTTAAAACTTCCTCTGATATTCTAGTATTTTTTAAATTAATTTCAGAAACATTATAGTGAATGTTATTTGATGTAATTTTAGTTTTATTAATAATTGGTTTAGGAATTTTTGAATCAAATTTTAAAATAAATTCACCGTTTTGATATTTTACATCTTCTAATAATGCAGAAAACGTTAAAACAGAAACACATATACCTAAAAGAAGTAGTGTTTTTTTAAATTTACTTAACATAAAAACTCCTTATTTTATTATATGTGCAATAGCACTTTTGGCAATATTAAGTCTAGTATTCTGATCTACTTTTATTTCAACAGTTTCATTATCAATTTTAGTTATATTACCAATAATACCTCCAATTGTCATAATTTTTTGACCTATATTTAAACTATTCGTCATTTCATTAAATTTCTTTCTTTTTTTATAATTACTGTAATATATCATTCCTAATAATGGTATAAATATTACAAAATAAATTGTTAACATTGTAGTTATAGAATACATTATTGTCTCCTTTCAAATTATTATTTTAATTATATCATATAAAAATTCAAAAATCTATAAATAAATATCTAGACAAATATTTGAATTTCCTTTATTATATACTAAAGGAAGGTGTTTTATGAAAATAAATATTGAAAAACAAAAAGAAATAGAATTGATTTACAGTTCTATATTAAATAAAATAGAAGATGCTATTAAAAGTTATGCAAATACTATAAATTATAATGAAAAAGATTATTTTGCAGAAATTGCATTTTGTATTTTAACTCCACAGAGTAAAGCTAAAAATGCTTGGTCTGCAATAGAAAAATTAAAAGAAAATAACCTATTATACGTTGGAAATGAAGAAGATATAGTAGGATATTTAAATGTAGTAAGATTTAAAAATAATAAAGCTAGATATTTAGTTGAACTTAGAAATCTTATGACAAGAAATGGGAAATTGGATAGTAAAAATATATTAGCTGAAATTGATGGAGTAAAAGAAAAAAGAGATTGGATTTTAGATAATATAAAAGGTATGGGATTAAAAGAAGCAGCTCATGTTTTAAGAAATTTAGGATATGGTAGATATTTAGCAATATTAGATAGACATGTTTTAAAAAATTTAAAAGAGCTTGGTGTAATAGAAGAAGTTCCTAAAAGTTTAACAAAAAAGAAATATTTTGAAATTGAAGAACTTATGGAACAGTATTCAAAAGAAGTTAATATTTCAATGGATGCTTTAGATCTAGTATTTTGGTATCAACAAGCAGGAGAAGTGTTTAAATAGGAGATTAAATAGAGTTTAATCTCTTTTTTTATTCTATTTAGTAATAGCTATTCTAAATTCAGGATTGTTAAAAAATTATTTTGAGAGTATATTATTTTTGTAAGTGTATAAAATAATAAGAAAGTGAGAGGAGGATAAAATGGAAGATAAAAAAATAGAAGAAAAGAAAAGCAATCACAAATTCCAGATACATTAATTTTACTTGCATGTTTAGTAGGATTTGGTTTTTATTTAAAAGAACCTAAATTAGTTCTATACTGGATATTTGGAATATCTTTTTGTGCAACATGTGATGCGGCTGCAAATACAGACAAAATTGTAATGGTAGTTATATCAGGAGATTCTGCTATAGAAGAAGGTATATTTTTAACTAAATTTGCTAAAAAAGTAATTGTTTCAGTTGTTCATGATGAAGGAATAATGGATTGTAATGAGATTACAAAAATTGAAGCTTTAACTAATCCAAAAATGGAATTTATTTGGAATAGGATGTTTAAAGAATATAGGGGTAATATTAAATTACAAACAGTTGTTTTAAAAAATACAAAAACTGGAGAAGATATATCAGTTGATGTTGATACATGTTTCCTATTTATTGGTTTTTTATATAATGGAGTAATATATTTATCTACTAAAGTATATGTAATAGCAAACTAATATTGAAGGAGTATTTGCAGATGGAGATATAAGAGAAAAAATTTTTAAAACAAGTATCAACTGCGGTAGGAGATGGAGCAATAACTGGGTATAATGCAGAAAATTTATTAGTGAAACTCAGACATTTAATAATCAAATTTTAAATAACGAAAAGAAACACTTGTTTCAAGTGACATTAAAATGCTAGAATTTTTACCTAAAGTAGAAGAACATTCAAAATGTATTAATTATGAATTAGTTAATGTAGATATATATAAAAGTAAATTTATATCTAATAAATTAAATATAAATAGATTTCCAGTTTTAGTATATTTAAAATATAAAAAAGTTATAAAAATAAAATATGAAATATAATTAAAAACTGAGATTTTTCTCAATTTTTTTATTGAATATATAAATTGTTTTTGATAAAATTTATTTTGTAGGATAATAATGATAGAAGAATGCTTTGGTGAAATTTGTCCTATCCCATTCTTAAAATTTGAAAAAATTTTTAATAATATACACTCAAGTGAAAATTTTACTATAATAGTTGATAATAGCTGTCCTAAAGTTAAAATAGAAGAGCATTATAAAAATAAAGGTATTAAACTTGAAATTTTTGAACTTATAAATGGTATATGGGAAATAACAATTTAGAAATAAAAAGATAGTCTATATTATTATATAAAATAATAACGACTATCTTTTCTACCATATCGTATCAAGAATGAATTTTTCAATATAATTTATTATTTCTTTATGTTTTTCATTATTTTCAAATCTACGTGCAATTAGATATAGTTCCATATTCAATTAATTTAGTAAAAGCCTTTATATTATTGATATTCATATTACATCCTTGTTAAAATATATTTTATCTATATAAATTATTAATTTGTTCTTGTAAATCCTCATCTTCAATGTATTCATCAAAAGTCATTTCTTTATAAATTAATCCTTTAGGAGTAATTTCGATGATCTTATTTGCAATTGTTTGAATAAATTCGTGATCATGCGATGTAAATAGTATAGTTCCATTAAATCTTGTAAGACCTTTATTTAATGATGTAATAGATTCAAGATCTAAATGATCTGTCGGATTATCTAATAATAAAACATTTGCACCTGATAGCATCATTTTTGCTAACATACATCTAACTTTTTCTCCACCTGATAAAACTTTAGCTTCTTTTCTAGCATCATCACCAGAAAATAGCATACGTCCTAAAAAACCTCTAACATATTCTTCATGTTGATCTTTAGAATATTGTCTTAACCAATCAATTAATGAAAGATTAACATTTTCAAAATACTCTGAATTATCTTTAGGGAAATAGCTTTGTGTTGTAGTCATTCCCCATTCAAAACTACCTCTATCAGCTTCAAGTTCACCTGCTAATATCTGAAATAGAGTAGTTTTTGCGATATCATTTCTAGAAATAATAGCAACTTTATCATTAGTATTAATAGTGAAGCTAATATTATCTAATACTAATTCACCATCAACAGTTTTAGATAAATTTTCAACTTTCAACATATTATTTCCAGCTTCTCTTTCAGGTTTAAAGTCTACATACGGATATTTTCTATTTGAAACTTGCATATCTTCTAATTGTAATTTATCTAACTGTTTCTTTCTACTTGTTGCTTGCTTTGATTTAGAAGCATTCGCAGAAAATCTAGCTATAAATTCCTGTAATTCTTTTCTTTTTTGTTCTATTTTCTTGTTCTGATTTCTTAATAATTCCTGCATTAATTGAGAAGATTCATACCAGAAGTTATAGTTACCAACGAATAATTTAATTTTTCCATAATCTATATCAGCAATATGAGTACATACTTTGTTTAAAAAGTGTCTATCATGTGAAACTATTAATACAGTTGTAGTTTCAAGATCCATAATAAAATTTTCAAGCCAATTTACAGCTTTTAAATCAAGTCCGTTTGTAGGCTCATCAAGTAGTAGTATATCTGGATTACCAAATAAGCTTTGAGCAAGTAGTACTTTAACTTTTTCTGGTTCTGTAAGTTCCTTCATAAGCTTATAATGTAAATCAGGTGTAATTCCTAATCCATTTAGAAGTTTTTCAGCATTAGTTTCAGCTTCCCAACCATCTAGATCTGCAAATTCACCTTCAAGTTCAGAAATTTTAATTCCATCTTCATCAGTAAATTCTGTCTTTGAATATATTTCATTTTTTTCTTGCATAATTTTATATAATTTTTCATGTCCCATAATTACAACATCTAGTACTTGACTTTCCTCAAAAGTAAAGTGATCTTGTTTTAAAAATGAGATTCTTTTATTTTTATCTATAATTATTTCACCATTTGTAGAATCAACTTCACCAGTTAAAACTCTTAAAAAAGTTGATTTTCCGGCACCATTAGCTCCAATTATTCCATAACAATTACCCTCAGTAAATTTTATATTTACATCTTCGAATAATTTTTTTCCTCCAAATTGGACTGTTAAGTTACTTGTTGTTATCATATTATATCCTTTCAAATATATTTTTATTATCTAAATTATATCAAAAAACATGCTTTTTTTCAAATTTTAATATATTTAAAAAGGTTGCTTTTATTTATTTAATTATAGTATAATGTCAATGTATATATTAGGAAAAAGAGGTGATTAAAATGGAAATACCAATAAAAGATGGTTTTAAATTTTTAAAGGGAGATATAAAGTATCATCCTACGACCAAAGTGCAACTTGAGTATATTATTAAAAGTGATGCAGTATGTTTAACGATATTTGATGAAAACTTAGAAAAAGTGCTTTTAGTTGAACAATATCGTCCTGGGGCTGATAAATCGACTTTTGAAAATGTTGCTGGTATGATAGATCCAGGAGAATCTCCTTATTTTGCGATAAATAGAGAATTAAAAGAAGAAACAGGATATAATCCAAAAGATATAGTAGATATAATTTCGATGAAAAATCCAATGTTAGTTGATCCATATATGACACAATATATATATTTTTACGCAGCTAGATTAAAATCTAATGATATAATTCCCGGTGAAACAGATTTTGATGAAGGTGAAGATATTAAATCACATTGGATTAAAATTGATGAAGTAGAAGATTATTTAATTGATATGAAAACTTTATTATCAATAAAATACTTTTTACCAATTTTAAAGAGAATGAGTGTGAAAAATGAATAATAATTTAGATATGGAAAAATTAACACAAGAAGAAATTGATTTACTTAAACAAGAAATAAAAAGCAGATTAGACCACGAGGAAGAAGAAGAGTATTTTGAAGAAGATATAGATACAGAAGAAATTGCAGAAGATTTACAAAATTTAGAATCTGAAGAAGAAATAGAAGAATTTGTTGAAGAACACCATACTGTAGATATAGCAGATTCATTTTATGAAATTGAAGATGATACAGAATTATTAAGAGTATTTAATTTATTTAATGATGACACAAAAACAGAAATTTTTGAACAATCTGATGAAGAATTACAAATTCGTATTTTAAATTTACTTGAATTAGATAAATCTATAGATATATTATCATATCTGCCACCAGATGATGTTGCAGATATTTTAGGATCATTAGAATTAAGAAAAAGTAAAGAAATCTTAGATAACATGAAACGTTCTGATGCAAATAAGATCAGATTACTTTTAGGTTATGCAGATGATACGGCTGGTGGGATAATGACCACACAATATATAGCTTTTAAAAAGAATTTAAAAATTAAAGATATTATGGAGAAAATAAAAATTATCGGTCCTAAAACAGAATACATAGAAACTATATTCGTATTAGACGAGGAGTCTAGATTATTTGGAGAAGCCGATTTAAGGGACATATTAATAGCATCTGATGATACAAAACTTGAAGAAATTACAGATGAAAATATTATTTATGTTGATCCATATTATGATCAGGAAAAAGTTGCACAAATAGTTTCAAGATATGGTTTAAAAGTTGTTCCTGTTGTAAATAGAAAAGGTAATATGCTTGGAATAATTACAATAGATGATGTTATTGATGTAATTAATGAAGAAAATACTGAAGATATCTTGAAAATGCACGGAGCAGGAGATGATGAAACGCTTGAAACAACTTTAAAAGATAGTGTTTTAAAAAGATTGCCATGGCTAGCTATAAACTTAATAACAGCATTTTTAGCATCATTTACAGTAGGACTATTTTCTAAAACAATTGATGCCGTAGTCGCACTTGCAGTTTCAATGCCTATAGTTTCTGGTATGGGTGGTAATGCAGGAACTCAAAGTTTAGCTGTTACAATAAGATCTATAGCTTTAGATGAAAGTGATAGCGAAGAGAGTTGGAAGATTTCAATTAAGTATATTTTACTTGGATTTATAAATGGGATTATTTTAGGAATGATATGTGCTATAGCGATATTTTTCTTTTACAAAAGTCTCTATTTAAGTTTAGTTATATTTTTAGCAATGATCGGAAATTGTGTTATAGCGTGCTTGGTCGGATACCTTATACCGGTCGGTCTAAAATTCGCTAGAATTGATCCAGCAATGGCTTCGGCTGTGGTACTAACAACAATAACAGATATATGTGGTTTCTTTTTATTCTTAGGTCTTGCAACATTATTTTTAGATAAATTAGTGTAGGTGAATAAATGTTTAATTTTATAATAATATTTTTTTTAACTAGTGTAATTTTTAATATTACTAAGAGAATTATTCAAAATTACAATGATAAATTTGAAAAAGTAGTGGGTATTAATAATGAGTTAATAATAACTAAAATAGATTTCTTTACGTTGAAAGATATATATGTTGATTTATTTAAAGTGAATGACATTTTAATTAATTCTCTTTCTTTTAATACCACTATTGAAGGATCTAAAATTAAGAAATTTAAGATAATAATAAATGTAGAAAATAAGATGATATTTGTTAATAAAAAGAACAATGTATTAAAAATAATTAAAGCTATTAAATTATTAGATGAAAATTTATATTACAAAGTTCTTGATAGAACAGTTTTTGCCTTTGATCCTGTTAGGTTTACTCTTGAAAAAGAGATGGAGGAAATTAATATTGATTGAAGAAATTTTAGGCTATGAGGTCGAAAGAAAAAAAGTAAAAAATATAAATCTTAGAATAAGAAGTGACTTATCTATATTTATTTCTGCACCAATTAATATAGATAAATATTATATAGAACAATTTATATTATCTAAAAAAAGTTGGATAGATAAAAATATAGCGAAAATTAAAGAATACAGGAAAAATATTCAAGATGAAACTTTGGAAAATGGAACAAAACTTAAGTTTTTAGGTGAGTATTTTACAATTGATATTATTAAGACTACTTTTGATAAAGTTGTTATTACAGATAATAAAATTATAATCAATACTAAGAGTGATGACTTTAGTTATAAGATGAAATTAATATCACAATTTTATTATAAAGAAGCTGAAAAATTATTTAAAAAGAGACTTTCTATGTATAAGTTAATAATGAACGAAAATATAGAAAGATTGATAATAAAAGAAATAAAAGGAAAATGGGGTTATTGTAAGCCAAGTGAGAAAACTATAGCATTAAATACTAAGTTGATAAAACGTTCTTTATTAGAAATTGATTATGTAATAATACATGAACTAGCACATTTAAAACATCCGAATCATAGTATTAATTTTTATAGACATGTTGAAAAATATATAAAAAACTATAAGGATGCTGAAAAAAAATTAAAATATAAATAATATAGGAGGAAAAAGTATGAAAATAAAAATAATTACAAATAAAGGTGATATAATATTAAATTTATTTGAAGAGTCAGCTCCAGTTACAGTTGCAAGTTTCATTAACTTAGTTAATCGTGGATTCTACAACGGATTAAAGTTTCATAGAGTAATAGAAGACTTTATGGCACAAGGTGGAGATCCTACTGGAACAGGAATGGGTGGTCCAGGATATGCATTTGGAGATGAAGTTTATAACGGATATATTTTTGATAAACCTGGATATTTAGCTATGGCAAATGCAGGACCTAATACTAATGGTTCACAGTTTTTCATTACAACAGTAGTAACAGAATGGTTAAATAATAGACATACTATATTTGGGGAAGTTAGTTCAGAAAATGATTTAAATATAGTTAAGTCTTTAGTGGCTGGAGATATAATGGAAAAAATTGAAATCATAGAAACAAATGAAGATTATCTAGGAAAAGTTGTGGATGTAATTGCAGAATTTAATAAAAAATTGGATAAATTAAAGTAGAGTAGAAGTCATTTGACCGCTCAGTCTAACATGTATTTAATATAGAAAAAGCTATTCAAATGAATAGCTTTCATTTTACATTATTTTCCAGTTGAGATAATTTTTCGTCTATTAAATTTAATATATATTCTCTATCTTTTTCATTATTTACAAAATCAATTTCATCAACATTTATAGTAATTATTTCAGAAATATTATAATTTTTAAAATATTCTCTATAATGTCTATCTAAACTTTCCCAATAATATCTAGGTACAATTTGTTCATAATCTCTTCCTCTTTTTTTAATCTTAACAAGAGCAGAGTCTACAGAAGTTTCTAAATATATCATTAAAGCGGGTTTTTCAACATGTTCTAGCATGTTAAAAAGTAATTCTTCATACAATTCAAATTCTTCTTGAGTCATGTCACCATCCTCAACTAACATTTTAGAAAATATTACATCCCCATAAATAGATCTATCCATAACACATTTACCAAGTTTTGAAGCATTTTTAATTGCTTGAAATCTTTTATTTAAGAAAAAGATTTGCAATGGAAAAGACCATCTTTTTCTATCATAGTAATATTTATCAAGAATAGGATTATCAATAACAGGTTCTTCATATAGCACAGAATCATATTTCTCTGCTAAAATTTTCCCTAAAGATGATTTACCTACACCTACAACACCATCAACACAAATTATTCCCTTCATTATACACTCCTTAATTTTTAATTTTTTAAAATAACTATTATAATAATCTTCATGCATTATATTTACTCCTACAGATATATTTAAATAAATTATACCACAATAATGTCGTAAAACAAATTTATTTTTTATTTAAATTATATTCATCTAAATAAGAAAAATAATCTTTTTTAAATTTAAATCCAAGTATTTTTTCAATATTTACATTGAAAGTAGATGAGAGTATCTTTTTTTTGATATTTGGATTTAAAATAGATAGTTGTTTAATTAATTCTTTAGTTTCACGCCTTTTACTTGATGTTTTTTCTGCAGCAACGGTACAGCCGCAATTCATGGCTTGAATGCCATTATTTTTTACAAATTTAATAATATTTTTTTCTTCAACATAAAATAGTGGTCTAATTAATTCAATATCAAAATTATCGGACTTTAATTTTGGAAGCATAGTTTCAAATTTTCCCATATAAAACATTGACATTAGAGTAGTTTCAATAACGTCATCTAAATGATGTCCTAAAGCTAATTTATTACAACCAAGTTCTACAGCTTTTGAATATAGCTATCCACGACGCATTTTAGAACACATATAGCAGGGGTAATCTTTAGCAATTTTACCTGCTATATCAAAAATGTTATCATTATATATATGGCAGGGTATATTTAAATGATTTAAATTTGATTTTAAATTATCAAGATTAGGTTGATTAAATCCAGGGTTCATAGCAATAAAAACTATCTCAAATTTAGTTTTAGAAGCTCTTTTTAGCTCTTGAAATAGTTTGGCAAGCAATAATGAATCTTTACCCCCAGATATAGCAACAGCGATCTTATCGTTTTCTTTTACTAGATCAAAATCTTTTAAAGATTTAATAAAAGGCGACCACAATAGCTCCCTATATTTTTTCTGTATGCTTTTTTCAATGACTTCGATAGGTTGTAGTGGAACATCTGAAATTATTAAAGGGCAATTGGTTTGACCTAAAGACATGTTATCTCTCCTCTTTTTTCTAATTATACATAAGATATATTATAGGACTTAATTTATAATATTAAATAAAATTTCTTTAGCTACAAAATCTTTAGTGTTTTCATCAATTTCAATTTCATTTTTATTTCTATCATAAATAAAAACTTTATTATTATCAGAATTAAAACCTATATACTTATTAGATATATCATTTAAAATTATGTAATCTAAATCTTTGTTTACTAATTTTATTTTTGCATTTTCTTTTATATTTTCACTTTCAGCTGCAAATCCAATCAATTTAAACCTTCTTGGCTTAATTTTTGATATTTCCTTTAATATATCAACATTTAATTCTAATTCCAATCTTAAATCTTTTAATTGATTTTTTTTGATTTTGTTATTTGAATAGTTTTTGATTTTAAAATCAGATACTGCTGCAACCATGAAAATATAATCTGCTTCATCTATATTATTTAATAAAACAGTATGCATTTCATTTGCATTTTCTACATAAATTATTTTTGAAACACCGTTTGGGACTTTTAAATCTCGTTTTGTACTTATCAATATAACGTCTGCACCTTGTAATGCCGCCTGTTTAGCTAATGAATATCCCATTTTACCACTTGATTTGTTTGTAATATGTCTAACAGGATCTATATTTTCTGTAGTACCGCCTGCTGTAATAATTATTTTTTTACCCTTAAAATTTTCTGTTTTTTCTATGTTAAATACTATATGGTCAACTATAACATCAACATCAGGCAATTTCCCTATTCCAAAATCTCCACAAGCAAGTAATCCCGTTATCGGTTGGATTATATTATATCCATGTTTTAGAAGATTATTTAAATTGGTTTGTAATATAGGGTTCAAATACATTCTTGTATTCATAGCTGGAAAAATAATTACTTTTTTAGGTTCGCATACAGCTAAAAATGTAGATAAAAAATCATCAGCAATACCATTTGAAAGCTTCCCGATAATATTATATGTTGCTGGAATAATACAAACTAAATCAGCGTTTTTAGCCATTTCAATGTGTGAAACAGAAGTTTCATCTTTATCAAACATATTTATATAGACTTTATTTCCTGTCAATGTCTGAAATAATAATGGTGAAATAAGCTTTGAAGCATTTTTAGACATTATAACACTAACATTATAGTTATTTTTCTTTAATTTAGAACAAACATCTAACGCCTTATAGCACGCTATTCCTGAAGTAACTCCTATTACAATGTTTTTCATACCATCACCTCTTGATAAATTATACAATATTAATTTTTAAAATTCAATTGTAAGTTTATTTTTATGAAGTATCGTTTATCTAATTTAATTCACAAAAACCTTTTATCTTATGTGTAAAAGTGTTTTCTCCTAGAAATAAACAAGTAAATGCAATGTATTTTGAACAAATACAAAAATCATGATATTCACTTTGCTTTACGTTATTCACATTATATAGTTTTGGTTAATTTTATTGTGTTTTATTTTTGAAACTTCATTTAAGTCTTGTTATACTTGCGTTACAAGCATCCTGAATTATTGATTTTTAAAGGCGTGCACTATGTTGCGTTTTTAAAACAAATATAGGGCTGTTATTTTGGCATAAAAAAAACACCTTTATTTAAGGTGTTAATCAAATATTTCTTTCATATATTTACTAATATTATTCACAATATCACTAGGATTGATTATATATTGCTCTTTTCTTAATTCATCTGCTATGTATCCATGCAAATAAGTTGCTATTATAGCTGATTTTTTTAAAGTATAGCCTTGAGCATTGATTGATGCAACCATTCCCGTTAATACATCTCCCATACCAGCATTTGCCATATACGGATTTCCTGTATCTATAATATACACATCTTTTCCATCGGAAATATATGTGTTTTTTCCCTTAAGTAATAATGTAGTTTTATTTTTCCTTGTATAATCTAATACAGCATCAACAGGATTTTTTAATATATAATCTAGATCCATGTTACTAATTCTTGAAAATTCTCCAGCATGAGGTGTTAAAAGCGTTTTTTCCACATTATTAAAAGATATACTACTATTTAGTCCTCCTGCATCTATTACCATATATTTATTATCTTTATACTCTTCAATTATATTATATACATACTCATTAAAAATCATTCCAGGACCAATAGCTATAGTAGTTGCCATGTCTAATTTATTAACTTCTCTTTCAAATATTACCTCAGGAACATTTTTAATGACATCTTCTATTCCTTTATAGTCCGATAATAAATAAGTGTATCCACTTCCACATTTTACGCATGATTTAACAGCCAATTCTGATGCACCATAATAATTTTCAGAGCCTGAAACTATATATGTTTTTCCATAATTAGTTTTATTATCTTCTCCTTTTCTTTTTATTTCCATATCTTTTATGTCAGATTTCTCTATTAAATATATATTTGAAAATTTTTTTAATTCATCATTAGGCATAACAATATTTGTTATTACTTCTATTTCACCAGTATTAATTCTACTATTATAATTTAAAAATCCCTGTTTATATGTCATAATACTTAATGTTTTGTCAGCCTCTATACAAGCTCCATAAGTGTTTCCATATTTAGAATCAAGTCCAGAAGGTATATCTATGCTATAAACTTTAAATTGAGATAGTATTTTATATTTATTTACTTTATATATTATCTCTTTTATATCTCTAGGCAATTCTTTATTTAACCCTGTACCAAAAATAGCATCAATAACAACTTCTGTTTTTTGTAAATAAAAATCTAATTTATTAATATCTTCAATTACTCTTATTCCTAATAATTTACATCTTCTTATATTTTTTTCACATTCTCTGCTATAATAATTACTTTTTAATTTAAAAACTATTACTTCTTTATTATTAGCATGCAACATTCTTGCTAAAGCATAACCATCTCCACCATTATTACCAAAACCTGCTATAATTAAATATGTTTCATAATTTTTATCTAAACTTTCATATAGCTTATATACTACATTTTCCATCAATAAATCTTTATTAATTTCATATTGAGTTTCTATATAATCATCTATTTTTTGAGTGGTTAAGTAATCTCCGACTATTTTCATAATTCTACCTTTAATTCTTTTAGATACTCTTTTATTTTATCTTTTAATTCTGGATGTCTTAATCCAAATTCTACATTAGCTTTAAACATTCCAAATTTATCTCCTGTATCGTATCTTAATCCTTCAAATTCATAAGAATAAAGTTTAGAATCACCTTTTTGAGCCATTTTTAATATAGCAGGTGTTAATTGTATCTCAAAATCAACAGGTTTTTCTTCTTTTAAATATTTAAATATTTGTGGTTCTAAAATATATCTACCTAAAGCTGCAAACTCACTTGGAGCGTCTTCAATATTTGGTTTTTCAACAAAATTTTCAATTTCATATGTGTTATTATCTACTTTTTTACCCTGTTTAATTATTCCATATTTATTTAAATCTTTTTTAGGTACCTTTTGTACTCCTATAAAACTTCCCCCAGCATTTTTTTCATATGCTTCTATTAACTGTTTTGATACTGGAATTTCTCCTTTTTTCTTATCTGTATAAATTATATCATCACCTAATAATATTAAAAAAGGTTCATTTGCAACAAAAGATTCTGCACATGATATTGCATGTCCAAGACCTAAAGGTAATTTTTGTCTAACATAATACATATTAATCATTTTAGAAATATTTTGTACCTCATTAAACAATTTTTCCTTACCTTTTTCTTTTAATATAGCTTCTAACTCATAAGAATAATCAAAATGATTTTCTATAGACTGTTTATTTCTTCCAGTAATTATTAAAATTTCTTGTATACCACTTTCTATAAGTTCTTCTACTAAATATTGTAATGCTGGTTTATCTACAATACTTAACATTTCTTTAGGTTGTGCTTTAGTAGCAGGTAAAACTCTCGTACCAAGACCTGCTGCAGGTATAATTGCTTTACGAACTTTCATATTACTTCAACTCCTTAAAATATTTACTTCTTTTTATATAGTAAGTATATCCTATTTTTTGTTTAATTTCTACTATACCTACAAAAATATCATTAAAGTATATCTTTAAATATTTATCATTTTCATCTATATTTTTAAGTTCAATAATCTTTGTCATACCATTATATAATTGATTATATAAAGTTTCATCTACCTCAATTTTTTTATAATCAAATATTTTATCTACTGAAATTTTTTTATTTACATCATCAAAAGAAAAATTATTTATTTTTTCTCTAACTAATTTAGTCATAGTTGAATAAGTGTTTAAATCTCTACCTATATCTCTAACAAGTGATCTAATATATGTACCACTACTTACATCTGTTCTAAAAGAAATTATATTACTAGAAAAAGATATATCATAAATATTTGTTATTTCTATTTCTCTTCCTTCTAATTCAATTTCAATACCTTTTCTAGCCAAATCATATAGTTTAACGCCATTTTTTTTAATTGCAGAAAACATAGGTGGAATTTGTTTGAATTTACCTATATATTTTTTTATAACATTTTCTATATCATTTAATTTAATATCAATTTTAGAATCAATTTTATTAGTTACTACACCTTCTAAATCAAATGTATTAGTTTCATAACCAAGTTCCATTTCTACATAATAGGTTTTAGAATGTTTCATTAAATAATTTGAAAATTTTGTAGCATCATTTGCCATAACTATCATTAATCCTTCTGCCATAGGATCAAGTGTTCCAGCATGTCCAATTTTTTTTATATTCATTTCTCTTCTAATTTTTTGTATATATGAAAAAGAAGTTATATTCTTTGGTTTATTTAATATTAATATAAAATCGTCCATTTTCCTCCTTTTAAAAAATAGGCAATATATATTGCCTATTTTTTTGAAATATCTTTTATAATTATTGTAATTTTTGTACCAACATTAACTTTTGATTCAATTTTATAAAGATGATTTTGAATTTCAAGTATTCTTTTAAAAATAGATAATCCTAATCCATAACCACCAGTTTCTTTGTTACGAGATTCATCTACTCTATAAAATCTATCAAATATTTTTTCAATTTCATCTTCTTTAATTCCATATCCTTCATCTCTAACTATAAACATTCCAGTATTATTTTTTTTATCATATATACTTGAAATATATACATTAGAATTTTCTGGAGAATATTTTAAACCATTTTCTATTATTATTCTAAGTGATTGTAATAATAGATTCTCATCAGAAACAAACTTAAATGATTCATTCTTTTCTATAACGACTTTTTTATTTTGACTAACCAGTCTATAATCTGATTCTATTTGATTTAAAATTTTAGATGAATTAATAGAAACTTTATTTAACATCTTTATATTATTTTCATCTCCACGAGATAAAAACAATAAAGATGTAATTAATCTAGTCATATTTTCACTTTCTTTTACTATAGAATCTGTTGATTCAATTAATAATTCATTTCTAGGATTTTCTTTTTCTTCATCTGTAAATGATTTAATATATCTTCTATTAATAAGTTCAGCATAACCCTTTATTATTGAAATAGGCGTTCTAAGTTCATGTGAAACATCAGAAATAAATCGTGATTGTTTATCAAATGTAAGATTTATTTTATCCAGCATTTCATTTATTATATTCGTAAGATCAAATAATTCATCTCTAACTTCAGGATATATAATTCTACGTGATAAATCACCGCGTGAAATTTCCTTTGAAGTATTAATAATATTTATTATAGGTTTTAAAATTCTATTACTAATTTCCCTTGAAGTTAAAAATATTAAAATTAATCCTGATAAAGAACTTAATAAAAATAATATTTTTAAAGTGTTAATAGTTTTAATATGTTGATCAATATTTTTTAATACATATACTTCAAATATAGCTCCTTTAATATTTTTAGTAAGTTTAACAACAGAAAAGTTTGAGGTTATTGTAGAATTATTTTTTAATGCTATCATTTTAGGAATAAGCATATTAGAATTAATATTACTGAAAGTCCTATTTAAATTATCATTATTAATAGTAAAATCAAAGGTATTTAATGCTATCACATCTAAATCATTTTTAGCGACTATATGGACTATATATTTAAAGTCTTCCTCTCCTGGATTAAATGGTTTAGGATACACTATACTTTGATCTTTAATAACAGGTTCAAATTTTAATTTTAACTTCTTTTCATTATACTTATTAATATAATCCTCAATTCTAGTAAAATATGAATTTATTTCATTTACTTTAGTACTATATTGTGAAATTAAAATATTGTTATGTTGCCTGTTTAATATAAAAAACAGGATTACTGTTGAAAATATTGTAATAAAAATAAATACAAAACTAAATGTAACTGTAATTCTATTTTTTATTCCAAATAGTTTTTTTAAATCATTATTTGAATACAAATCCTATACCTCTTTTTGTTTGAATGAATTTTCTTGAATAAGGTTTATCTATTTTATCTCTTAAATATTTAATATATAGATCTAAAATATTATTGTTTCCAATTTGATCAAATCCCCATACTTCTTCTAATATATTATCTCTACTTAAAACTACACCTTTATTTAAGACTAAATAGTCTAATAAGTCGAATTCTTTTTTAGAAAGTTGAATTAATTCTCCATCTCTGTATACTTCATGAGCGGTGTATGATATTTTTAAATCTTCAAATATAAAATCTTCTCTCTTTTTATTTTTAATACTTGAACGTCTTAATAGAGCCTTTATTCTAGCTATTAATTCTTCATTTGAAAAAGGTTTTGTAATATAATCATCTGCACCATAATCAAATGATATAACCTTATCTGTTATTTGATCTTTAGCAGTCAAAAATATTATCGGAACATCAGAATCTTCTCTAATTCTTTTACATATTTCAAATCCATTCATTTTTGGTAACATTACATCTAATAATATTAAATCAAAATGATTGTATTTAGCAGCTAGCAAACCTTCCTTACCATCATTTTCAATTTGTACATCAAAACCTTCAAATTTTAATTCTACTTCTATGATTCTAGAAATTTTTACATCATCTTCTATGATTAAAATCTTTTCCTTCACTTTAAAATATCCTTTCTGCTATTTATTTTTACCACAAGAACATTGTTTAGGAACAAATCCACTTTCCGATTGATCTGTATGTGATATATCCATATCTGAATCTGATACTCCCTCTGGTAATTTTACTCTAATTAAATCAAGTTCTCCCATTTCAACATCAGTTTCAATAATTGCAATTGTATTAGGATGAACTATTTCTTCAAATTCTTCTGTTTTTGTATTTAAAAAACCATTAAGTCTAAATTTTATAGGGTCTTGGTTAGGTCTTATTAATTCAAGATCTACTTCAGATGCTATAATCCTATTTCTAATTTGTACTTTATATTTATTTGAATCAACCTTTTCTAATACATTTGCGACTAGTTGGTAAGTTTGTGAATAAGATGAACTAGTATTATAGTTTTGATCAAATTCATTTGTTGAACCAAAGAAAAATCCTGATGAATATAGTCTATGACTTATTGTTTGTAATTCATATAACCATTTTGGATTATATTTATAATTTCCTGAATAATATAAATCTATTGCTTCTCTATATTGTTTAGTAACTGTTGAATTATAGTAAATAGATTTCATTCTTCCTTCTATTTTTAAAGAATCTACTCCAGCTTCTAAAATCTTATCTATAAATTCTATAGTACATAAATCCTTTGCATTAAATATGAAAGTTCCACCTTCATCTTCTATTATATCATGTGCTCCAGTTTCTTCATGTCCTTCTGCTATTACCTTATAATTCCATCTACAATCTTGAGCACAAATACCTCTGTTTGCATCTCTTGATGTAAAATAATTACTTAGTAAACATCTTCCAGATACAGCCATACACATAGCTCCATGTATAAATACTTCAAGTTCTATATCTGGCACTTTTTCTTTTATTTGTTTGATTTCATGTAATGACATTTCTCTTGCAAGAATAACTCTTGTAGCACCCATATCTCTATAAGCCTTAACTGTCATCCAGTTTGTAGCATTAGCCTGTGTACTTACATGTATTTCTAAATTTGGTGCATGTTCTCTTACTTGTTGTATTATTCCTAAATCTCCAACTATTACTGCATCTACTTTTGCTTTTTCTAAAAATTTAATGAATTTAGGAATGTAGTTAACTTCCTGATTATGTGCAAAAATATTTAATGTTACATAAATCTTCTTGCCTAAAGAATGGGCATATTCCACGGCTTCTATTAATTGTTTATCTGTAAAATTTGCACTCATTCCCCTTAAATTAAATCCTCTTCCACCTATATATACTGCATCTGCTCCAAAATGAAAGGCAGCTTTTAATTTCTCCATGTTACCAGCAGGGGCAAGTAGCTCTGCTTTTTTTATCATTATTCCTCCTTATTCTGATTCCGTTTGTTCTGTATAATATTTATGTTCAAATTCAGGAGTAGGGTTTAAAAACGTTTGTTTAGACTTTTCAAATAATAACACCATACTTCCAGTTTGTCCATTTCTGTGTTTTGCAAGCAATAACTCAATAGGAAATAAATTTTTTTGTACTTCAGCTATATTATTTTTTCTTGCTTGATGATATTCTGGATTAAAAATAAATAATACTTGGTCTGCATCTTGCTCAATAGAACCTGATTCTCTTAAATCAGATAAAATAGGTCTTTTATCCTCACGTGAATCAACTTTTCTTGATAATTGAGATAATGCAAGTATAGGTACATTTAATTCTTTAGCCAACAATTTTAATCCTCTTGAAATCTCAGATATTTCTTGTTCTCTACTACCTGTTCTTGAATTTCCTTGTATTAACTGAAGATAATCAATAATTATTAGACCAATATCGTCACCTTCTCTTTGTATATTTCTACATGTATTTTTAATATTAGAAATAGTTGGAGTTGCTCCTGCATCAATTAATATCTTCATTTTTGCTAATTTATCTAATGCTTGGCTATAATTTTGCATAATTTCAGTATTACTAATAAAATTAAGTTCCTTAATTTTTTCTAAATCTATCTTTCCTACAATAGAAATTAATTTTTTTAATAATTCATCTTCACCCATTTCCAAACTAAAAATTAAAACTTTCTTACCACTCTCAGCAACATTTAAACCAATATTTAATGATAAGGTTGTTTTACCAACAGATGGTCTTGCTGCAAGTATAATTAAATTACCTGGATGTAAACCTTTTGTTATTTCATCATACCTTCTATATTTTGTTTTAATTTTTGTTTCTTCCAATGGATTTTCTTTTAAAAATTTTATTCTATCAAATTCTTTGTATACTAATGAATCTATTCTAATAACACCATTATTAGTAGCATCATTATATAATTTACTTATTTCAAGCTGTGAATTTTCTAATATATTTTTTGAATCAATATTATTATATAGCTGTTCATTAATATTTCTAGATAAATCTAATAATTTTCTTTTTTTTGAATACTCAAGTATAGTATCTAAATAAATTAAAGCATTTGCAGAAGAATACGCTGATTCAACTAAATTAAGTAAATAGTCTAAACCACCAATTTTTTCAAGTTTATTCTGTGTTTTAAGTATTTCACTTAAAACATATATATCTAAATCTAAATTATCTTTTTCATCAACATATTTTAACATAGCTTCATAAACTAATCTATTATTTACTGAATAAAAATCACTAGGTTTTAATGATAATGTGATTTCACTTAATAAATTTGGATCAATTAAAATAGAACCTAAAATTGATTGTTCAAAATGTATATTATGTAAGGTATTGTCAAATTTTTCCATTTAATATCACCTATAGACTTATGACATTAACTTTTAAAATTGCTTTTATATCTGCATAAAGTTTAATTTCAACATTGTGAAGACCTATTGATTTTAATCTAGCATCATTACCCATTTTCTTTTTATCTATTTCAACTTTAAGTTGTTCTTTAACAGCCTCTTCTATTTCTTTAGCACCTAAAGAACCGAAAACTTTTCCATCTTTTCCAAGTTTAACCTTTAGTGTTACAGTATTTTTTTCTAAAATTTCTTTTATTTCATTTGCTTTTTTAACTTCTTTTTCTATATTCTTAGAAATTTTATTCTTTTTACTCTCAAGTTTATTTATATTTTCAGGTGTTGCAGGAACAGCTTTATTTTGTGCAAATAAAAAGTTATTTGCATATCCATCTTTTACTTCAATTATTTCATCTTTTTTTCCTACACCTTTTATATTTTCTTTTAAAATTACCTTTACTTTCATTTATAATCTCCTTACTTTTCTACAGCATTAAATATAGACATTATTTTATCTTTTATTTCTTCATCAAATTCTTCTTTTTCATCAATTGAACCTTCAATCAACAAATTGTATTTAAACCCGAATTTTTTTTCAAGTTCTTTTTCAAGAAAATCTATACTATTTTCTGAATTTAAATATCTGAAATAATAATTAGAACTATCATTTATTATTGTAATATTATTACTTTGAACAGAAATTTTTGTATCTTTTATTAAATTATAGTACCTTTGTCTACCTAGTTCATGTAAATGTTTAATAAAAATCTGCCATTTTTCTGTACTAAATTTAGGTTCTGAATTATTATTCATTTGAATTGGGGCAATATTTATAGTCCTATCATTATTTTTTAGAATTTTATTTATTATTATATATGCCAACAATCTTTTATCTTCTTCATGCTTATATTTAACTAATATTTCTAAAATATTTGAAATAATATTAATTTTAATTTCTAAATCAATATTTTGTTGTTTAATATATTTACAAAAATCTCTTAAAAATTGATCAATTTGAATACCTTCAACCCATAATTTATCTATAAATGATATCAATTCATCTTTTTTGTTATCTAGTATAAGAGTTGTAAAATTATTATAAAATACTTTAGATACAACACCTAATGCTTTTTCAGTTTTATCTATAGTTATTTCATCTTCGTTATAATAATTTGAAGTTACTTGTTCAAATATAGAAAAGGAATCTCTTGCAGATCCCTCTGATTTAGAATAAATTAATTCTAAACTTTCAGTATCAATATTAATATTTTCATTTTCAGCAACTTTTCTTAACATACTAATTATGTCATTTTCACTAATAGTTTTAAAATCATATCTTTGACAACGAGAAATAACCGTATCAGGTATCTTCTCAATTTCTGTTGTAGCTAAAATAAAAATAATATGTTTAGGTGGTTCCTCTAATATTTTAAGCAATGCATTAAATGCTTCCTTTGTTAACATATGAACTTCATCTATTATGTATACTTTTTTTCTACATTTAACTGGCAAATATCCTGTACTTTCTTTTAAATCTCTAATTTCATCTATACCTCTATTTGATGCTGCATCTATTTCAATGATATCTCCAGCTATTCCTTTAGTAATTTCTTTACAATTTTCACAAGAATCACAAGGATTAGATGTAATTGCAACATTACAATTTACACCTTTTGCAATCAATCTAGCAATAGTAGTTTTACCAACTCCACGTGGACCATTAAATAAATAGGCATGTGATAATTTATCATTATCTAAACTATTTTTTATTGCTCTTACTATATGTTCTTGTCCGTATAACTCAGAAAAATTTTGAGGTCTGTATTTTCTATATAATGTTATATTATCCATTTTTCCTCTCCTCTATAGAACAACTTTCAATACTTTTTTCTGATCATCAGTTAAATAATTAATGGCAATATTTTTTCTAACAGCCTTATCAAAAAGAGTAATATAACTGCCTTTATTTTCTTCTGGTTCCATTATATAATCTCCCTTTTGTAAATATTCTTCTAAAGCTGATATACTTTCTTTAAGTCTATAAATTATTCCTAATTGTTTTTCTAAAAATTCTAAATCTATTACAGTTAATAATTCTGAACCTATTTTTTTCATTTCATTTATAACATTATTGTCAACTAATAAATAAAAAATATTTTCAAGCCCTATAGAAAATCCAACTATTGATTTTTTTTCACTTCTTAGATTATAGTTAATTTCCGATATTAAAATATTTATCAATACATCTTCATATTCATCTTCTTTTTTTTCAAAATCATCAAAATTAACATCATTTAATTTATAAAGATAATCACTAACTAATCTTTTCATTCCTTTAGTATAATTTTTAGATTTATAGTTGTGGAAGTATCCATTAGTTAATTCAGCAATTAAGTAATAGAAAAATGTTTCATAATTTCCTATTTCTCCTTCAGTATCCTCAAATCCAATATACTCTAAAACAGCAGCTTTTAAATCTTTATTATATGCATCTACCGCATTTTTATATACTTCATATTCAATGTTAAATAATTTAGCAAAATTATGTAATTTTTCATATTCTATATTTAAATTTTCCATTATTTAATATTTCCTTTCAATAATTTCAAAAATTCTTTAGAAGTCGTTATTTCATCCATATTATCTTTAACTCTTGGATTAATCTTTTTATAAATAAACATATGTAATTGTTTTATAAATTCAAAATAGTAAATGTCTTTTCTATCAAATAATAGTAATAACAACATTATCATTTCAATTATAGTTAAATCAATACCGTTAATTAAAGTAGAACCCTTTAATTTGAATTGTTTTAATAAAGTAGTCTCTATAGGAACTTTAACCAAATCTAAAACAAATTTAGAACTTAAATTCGTAGTCATCTTTAAAGGACTTTCATCAATAGTAAACACACTTCCAATATCAGTTAAATTTATTATTAAATCTATATTATTTAATCTTTCTATATCAAGAAAATTTTTAAAATAATCTCCTTTTTCAAGTTTGATTATATTATTTTGTTTTATAGATGCTAAATGCAACTTACCAATTTCAATTTCTTTCAATGCTTCGTATATAGCATTAAAATATTCATTAGTTTCAAGTATCAATATATTTGAATTTTCAACCTTAAAATTTGAATATTTAAGTAATTCTTTGAATGCTAATTTCTTTAAAAATATTTTTTGAGTCAAATCATCTTTTTTAAAAATAAAATCATATTTATTTTTTAAATTGTCTTCAAAAAATACAGCATCATATTCTTCCAAATATTCCTCACAATTTTTAGATTTATATTCAATATGATATAATTCAGAATTTAAATTCTTAACTTCCTTAATTCTATTATGTAGTAATTTATAAATTTCAAAATTATTTTTATTACCCAAATAAGCTATTTTTTTCATAATAACCCCTTCAATTCTTCTGTTGTAAGTTCTCTATAATCTCCTAATTTTAAATTTTCATCTAATATTAAAGAACCCATAGAAATTCTTTTAAGATATATAACTTCATTTCTTACAGCCTTAAACATACGTTTAACTTGATGAAATTTACCTTCCATTATAATTATATACAATTTATTATCATCAATTTTAATTATTTTAGAAGGCTTTGTAATTATACCTTCTCCTATATCTATTCCATTTTCAATATTTTTTATATCAACACTTGAAATAGCTAAGCTTAATTCAACATAATATTTTTTCTCAACATGTTTTTTAGGCGAGAGTAAGTTATGTGCTAATTCACCATCATTTGTTAAAAGTAATAATCCTTCTGTATCAATATCCAATCTACCGACAGGAAATAATTTATATGTTTTAAAATCTGTAATTAAATCTAAAACTGTTTTTTGTTTATTATCATCAGTTGCACTTATATAACCTTTTGGCTTATTTAACATAATATATCTAAATTTAGTGTAACTAATTATATTATTTTCATATTTAATAACATCTTTTACTTCATCAATTTTAATATCAGCTGACATTGCAATTTTATCATTAACAAATATTTTTTTAGCTTTAATAATATCTCTAACTTCTTTTCTAGTTCCTACTCCACTATTGGCTAAAAATTTATCTAATCTCATATATTTCCCTTTATGTAAAAGGGATGCAACAAATGCATCCCCTAGTTTTAAATTTCAAAATACCCTGGCTTTGATGACTTACATTTTTCAATTAAATATTCTATTAAAGTCTGAAATTCCTTGTTAGAATCCTTATCGTATATATCTGGTAAATTCTCAAAACTTTGATTTTTTACTATATATTTTTTTACTATATCTTTTTTTTCTCTAAATTCACTATTTTTAGTAGATAATTTAACTCCCTTTTCATCAACTTTATCAAAATCAACAGAAAGAATTTTAGAATTTTTCACAATAATTCTCATTGTTAATATATAGCCATCTTTTTTATAAATTGCTTCGTACTTCCCATCATTATAATTTGAAAAAGATGTAATTCCAATAATAGTTAAAACCATTAACAAAAATCTTTTCATGAATATCATCCTCCTATTCGATTACATTTTAACATATTTTTGCCATTTTTTCAAATAAAAATGCCACAAATGTGGCATTAGCAATTATTCCATTTTTAGTGCTTCTATCATATTTATATTTTTAAGTTTCCTATGTATTAATACGAAAGAAATAAAAGAAAAAATTAAAGTTAATATTATAGAAAATATATAAGGTGTATAGCCAATATTTTCAACAAAAACCGTATTTGTTTTCTCCATTGACACTAATACTATTTTATGTAACCATTTTCCAGTAAGTAAGCCTAAGATAATTCCTACAATAGTAAGAATAAATATTTCTTTATAAATATATAGTGAAACCTCTCTTGAAAAAAATCCTATAACCTTTATAGTGGCAAGTTCTCTTTGTCTTTCATTTACATTTATTTCTAATAAATTATATGTAACAACAACAGATAAAAGTGCCGATAACAAAATTATAAATACCACAATAAAATTAAGACTCTCACTAATCTTATCAAAAACCTCTTTATATTCACGATTTAATGATATTGATTGAACTTCATCATAATCTAGTAGATAATCAAGAGATTTATTATTCTCTTTAACTATTAAAGTATTCACTTTATATTTTTTTTGTAGATTTTTTTCATAAAATGTTTTTGTAAGAAAAATATAGTTACCTTGGTAATTTTCTATAGTATTTGAAACATTTAAATTGTATTCATTCCCTACAAGATCATTAACTAAAATTTCATCTTCTATATTCTTTCCCATAAGTGTTAATGCTCTTTTTGAAATAAGGACTCCTTTATCATCAATCTTATTTGATAGATAAAAAAAATCATTTAAATTGGCATCATTTACAATATATATCTTGATATTATTTTCCTTACTATTAATAGAAAATTTAGCATTTATACTCTCTAAAGATAATACAGTGAAATCCTTATTAATTAAATCAGTAACCTTATTTATTTCATTTTTATTTAAATGATTTTTCAAATTAATCTCAGCATGAAAATTTCTTATTTTATTATACTGTAATTCAGAAATTTCTGAAAAAGAGTTTTTAATTGCAAATCCAAGGAATATAAGGGCAGTACAACCTGTAATTCCTAAAATATTCATAATCATTTTACCTTTATATCTAAAAATATTTCTTAAACTTATTTTATTAGAAAAAGATAAATTATTCCAAAATATTTTTATTTTTTCAAGTAAAATATTGCTTCCTTGTTTTGGTATTTTAGGTTTAAGTAAATCTGCAATTTCAATATTAAAATCATTTCTTAAAGATAAGTATACTGATAAAATTGTAGATAAAATTGAAGCAAAAATACTTATTAAAACTATTTTCATGTCAAATACAATTAATAAATCATTATACATAGAAATAGAACCTGCTTTAAATGCAGTATAAATAAATTTAGGAATAGAATGTATTCCAAAATAAATACCTAAAGTTATTCCCAAAATAGTAGGTATTAAAGCATAAATATAGTATTTTTTAGATATTTCTTTTTTAGAATATCCTAAAAACATATATGTACCTATAGAGTTTCTTTGCTCATCAACCATTCTTGTCATAGTAGTCGTAGAAACAAGTATTACTATTAAATAAAAAATTATTGGAAATAATTTCGATATAATATTTAAACTTTCTACACTTTCAATAAATGATGAATAATTTGGGTTATCAATTCTTGTATTAATAAAGTATATTAAATTTAATGATTTTAATTTACGTTCATTTATATTTATATCATTTAAAGTTTTTTCTATTGTTTTATTTACCTTAACCTTTTCTTTTTCAAAAATTTTTTCAGCATTTTTTATTTTATTTTTACTATTTTGAATTTCTTTTTTACCCTTATTTATTTCATCTAAATTTTTATCATATTCAGTATTAAACTTATTTTTTTCTTCTATTAACCTTTTATTACCTTCTTCAAGTTTTTCTATTCCAATTTTAATATGATTTAATCCATCATTAATTTTTTTCTTATTATATTCTAATTCATTTTTTTTATTTTCAATAAAAGTTAAATTTTTAATTAATTCAGATTTTTTATCTTTTAAATTTTCAAATTCAGTTTTAAGTTTATTTTCTCCTAGTTCTATATCTTTTATAGCTTGTTCTATCTTATTTTTACTATTTTCTATTCTTTTTTTTGATACAAAAATACTAGATTTTAAAGAAGCAACATATTCTTTATTCTTAAAAACTTCTTTTTTTGAATCTTCTATTTTTTTCTGATTTTCATTTATAACAAGAAATCCTTTTTCTATTTCACCTAAACCACTATTGATTTTACCTTTATTTATTTCTAATTCTTTTAAGCCTTCTTCAACTTTTGATAAACTTTCTTTTAAATCGTGTTGTCGTTTTATTAATTCAGCCTTTTTATTATTAATTTTAATTTCATTATTATAGAATTTATCGTATGCTCCCTCAAATTCATTAATATTTGAAACAAGTTTTTTCTCTGCTAGTTTTATCTCATTTTTAGCTTTTATAATCTTGTTTTCATTTTCTATTATTTCATTTTTAGCATCTTCTATTTTCTTTTTTCCTGAATTAATATTTTCATATTTCTCGGATAAAAATTCTTCTAACTTCATTTTAGAATTTTTATATATCTTATTTTGAATGTCAATTTTCTTTTCAAAAACATATTCATTATACTCTGATTTATATGTACTAAAATCTGTTTTAAGTTTAATATTTGCAAAACTGTATTCTCTATCTTTAAAATACTTTTTTAAGGTGTATCCATTAACACTTGAGACATTATATCCCTTAAATGCTTGAACTTTCGAATTAAGTAACCTATTTTCGACATTTTCATAATATCCAACAATCTTAAATTTTCCATTTATTTTTTCATTAATAACATATTTATCTTTTAATTGATATTCTATAATTATTTCATTAATTGAATCTGGAAAACGCCCTTTAATTAATTTAAGTTTAGAAATTTTTTCAGGAATATTCTTTAAATTTAATATATCTTTGCTATTATCTATATATATTTCTTCATTATATCCATATTCTATATCTGACACATATTCTAAATTATTCAAAATTTTTAAATCATCCTGATTTAACGCAATATTTGAACTTACTGTAACATCAGCAACATTACTAATATTATATAAAGTGTCTATAGTTTTATACATGTCTTTGCTTAAAACATTTAAACCAATAAAAGTTGAAATACCTAATAAATTAATAATAAATATTGCCAAAAATCTTGTTTTAGATTTAAAAATTTCACGAATAATATCTTTATTATTCGTTTTCATATATTATTTCCCTAATTCATGATAATAATCATTTAATCTTTGTACAACATTAAATAATCTTTTTCTAAAATGCTCTACAGTAATTTTTTCAACATCTTTTTTTGATATCTTAGCTAAAATTAAGTATTTATTACTGTTTTTTAATTCTACAGTCTTAGCAATTTCATATTTTTGTTCATCTATTATTTTTTTTGATATTTCTTCAGCCATCATCTTCATAGTAGCATAATCAAAGTTTTTACCTGATAACTTAACTTCCTCAAATAATGATTTTAATTTAGTAAGCGAATAATCATTAATTGAATTTTTTAATCCCGATAGCGCATCAGCTTTAACATTATCTAAAGTCGCTAATCTATCTGATACAACAGCTAGATCATTATAGTAATCAAAAGAGCCATTCATTATTTCTTTAGTTGCTCTACTTGTAAATATTCCATTTAAATACTCATCTGATGATAGTCTTGTATATGAAAAACTATTTAACGAACTAACCACAAATAATAATGCTATAACTTTTTTCATAATCATTTCCTCCTTAAATTATTAATGCTTTGGCATTTATTATTTTTTCTATATAATCTATATTTTTTTCATTTTCTGGATTTTCAGATGGAGTAAAATATATACCATCTAAATTTAAATCTGCTTTTCTAATAGTTTCATGAGATATTAATACCTCATTTATCATTCCACGCCTATTTCTTGAAATTAAAATTACTGATGATATTTTTCTATATTCTGACATCAAATCAATAATACTATAATCTCCTTCTATTGGCATTAATGGACTTTTAATTATTCTTATAAATAATATATCGCATTCATATGATATTTTTTCAATTCTATTTCTTAAATCAATTACAGTTTCTTCATTTTTAAATATACTAATTGACTTAGTTTTAGCATTAGAATTTTTGCTTGATATGAATTTTTCAACCTCTTCTTTTCCAGCATTTATATCAGTACCAAATAGGAAATATATTTTAGCCCTGTTATCTTTTCTATCTCTTACAATATGATGCCTTCTACATCTTGCTTCATAATTTTCACTTGCTCCAACCATTACTATAGGATCATCTTTAAATGCTGGTTCTCCGTTTATAAGTCTTTGACTTGCATAAGCTTCTTTTCCACAAACCATACATATTGCTTTTAATTTAGTAATAGAATCAGCATAGGTTAACAATTCAGGCATAGGATAAAATGGTTCTGCCTTAAAATCTAAATCAAGTCCAGCAACAATAACTCTTTTACCAATATTAACGTATTTATTACAAAATTCTACAACTTCTTGTCCAAAAAATTGAACCTCATCTATTCCAATAACTTCAACGTCTGGATATTTAGAAATTATATTTTCCATTTCAAGTACATTTGAAACAGGAACTGCTCCTATACTATCTTGGTTATGAGAAAAAATACCATTTTCTCCATATCTTCTATCTATTGAATGTTTAAAAATTAAAACATTTTGTTTTGTAAATGTTTCTCTTCTCAATCTTCTAATTAATTCTTCACTCTTACCAGAAAACATACTTCCACAAATTACTTCAAGTCTTCCTACATTATCACTATTTTTTAAAAACATATATATTTTTGATTACTAATCAATCTCCTTTCCTTTCTTATTATTATATCATAAAAGTTTACATAAACAATAACAAATTATTTTTATCTGATAATTATTTGACATCTTTATTATAATGATATATAATTTCCCGAAAGGAGGTAGATATGAAAAAATTTATTATATTTTTATCTTTACTTTCACTTCTTTCATTTACTCAAAATGAAGTGGATGAAAGATTAAATACAATATTAGATGAATTAATTACTATGTCTGATAAAAATATTGAAATATCAAATGATAATGAAATAGTTTTAAGAGATAAAATTATTGAATTTGCAAAAACAAATCTAAATAAACCATATTCTTGGGGAGCTATAGGGCCTACTAAATTTGACTGTTCTGGATTTGTAAATTATGTATTTTCAAAAAATAGCTCTATTACTTTACCTCGTGTTTCAAAAGATATGGCTAATTATTCACCAAAAATAAATACTGAAGATCTTAAAATAGGAGATCTGCTATTTTTTAATACATCAAATAAAGGTAAAAACATTAATCATGTTGGTATATATATTGGTAATAATGAATTTATTCATGCATCTTCTGCACAAAAGAAAGTTACAATTTCAACAATTGCTGAAGGATTTTATAAGAAAAAATTCAAATGGGCTATTTCGCCCTTTTAGTCAACTGCTTTGTCGCAGTTTTTTTTAATGTTTAGTGTTGGTTATAAAAAATGAAAGGTTTGATATTAAATGGAAAATATTATGAAAATTTTTGGCGAAAATGCCTTTACTGAAAGTAATTTAAAAAAACGTGTACCTAAAAAGGTTTTTGAAGAATTTAAAAAGGTTCAAAAAGGCGAAATAGAGCTTACTAAAGAAAATGCTGAATTGATTGCCAATGCCATTAAAGATTGGGCTACTAAAAGAAATGCCACTCATTTTTGTCATTGGTTCCAACCATTAACTGAATTAACTGCTGAAAAACATGATTCATTTATTGAACCAAATGGTGATAAAGATTTTATTTATAGATTCTCAGGTTCAAATTTAATTAAAGGTGAATCAGATGCTTCATCATTTCCTAATGGTGGATTAAGATCTACTTTTGAAGCAAGAGGTTATACAGTCTGGGATACAAATTCACCACCTTTTATTAAAGAAAATGAAATTGGAGCCACTTTATATATACCTACATCTTTTATTTCATATAATGGTGAAGCTTTAGATAAAAAACTTCCTCTATTAAGATCAATGAATGCTATTAATAAATCAGCTACTAGAGTGTTAAATTTACTTGGTTATACTGAAATAAAAAATGTTATACCTACTCTTGGTGTTGAACAAGAATACTTTTTGATTAAAAAAGAACATTTCGATAAAAGAAAAGATATTATGTTTACAGGACGTACATTATTTGGTGCTAAAACACCTAAAAATCAAGAAAGTTCATTCCATTATTATGGAAAAATTAAAGATAAAGTTATCAATTTTATGGCTAACCTTGATTATGAATTATGGAAAATAGGGGTTTCAGCTAAAACAAGACATAATGAAGTTGCACCTAATCAATTTGAAATAGCGTCTATATTTGATGTTGCAAACCTTGCTGCAGATCAAAATCATATTGTTATGGAAACTCTTGAAAAATTGGCATTAAAACATGACTTTGTTGCTTTATTACATGAGAAACCTTTCTCTTATGTTAATGGATCAGGTAAGCATAATAATTGGAGTTTAGCTACAGATACAGGTGTTAATCTTTTTGATCCAAAATCACCTACTTTTATGGTATTTCTTTCTGCTGTTATAGAAGCTATAGATAGATATTACCCTGTATTAAGAAGTATGATATCAAGTTGTTCTAATGATTATAGACTAGGCGGTCATGAAGCTCCTCCAAGTATAATATCAGTATTTTTAGGTTCACATTTAACTGAAAAATTCAAAAATGCTAAATTACATATTGTTGATAATAAAATTATTTATTCAAAAAAAGATGAGGAAATTAAAAAGAAAGTTACAATGATAAATATAAATCAAGATTTTGATGATAGAAATAGAACTTCTCCTTTTGCCTTTACTGGTAATAAATTCGAGTTTAGAATGCCAGGTTCTACTTCATCTCCTGCTAATACATCTATGGTTATTAATGCAGTAGTTTCTACTGTATTAAATGAATATGCAGATAAATTAGAAAAATCAAAAGATATAGAAAAAACTATAAACGATATAATTTCTGATACATTTAAAAATCATAGTAGAATAATATTTAATGGTGATGGTTATAGTAAAAAATGGCATGAAGAAGCTCAAAAAAGAGGGCTAAAAAATATTTCAAATACTTTTGAAGCTTTAAAGTATTATTTAAATGAAGAAATCATTTATATGTTTGAATCTAATAATATTTTAAATAAAATTGAATGCCAAGCAAGATACATAGCATTCTTGAATATATATGTAAGTAATAGACTTACTGAATGTAATACTTTAATATATATGATAGATAAATATATTTTAAACTTTGCATATAAATATATTCCTAAAATAATATTTGAAGATGATCAAATAGAATTAAAAACATATACTAACCATTTAATATATTACAAAAAAGAATTAATACAATTAATCAAACAAATTAATGAAATTGAATTAGAAGAAAAAGCTGAATTATTAAGTAAGAATGCTTTAAATTTAGAAAATAAAATAAGAGAAATCATTGATTATTTAGAAGTCAATATTCCTGCAGAATATTGGAATTTACCAACATATACTGAACTATTATTTACATTATAAAAGTGGGCATCATGCCCACTTTTATTTTGGTAAATTCAAATTCTTTTTAATTACTATTAATCTTACAATTAATACCATAAAAAAGATTATTATTGTTGTTCGTATTTCATTTAATTGTAAATCTACTATCATAATTTTGTAAAAAAATCCAGCAATTACACAAAGAATTGCATATATATCTTCTTTTAAAATAAAAGGAGTCTCATTTGCTAAAATATCTCTTAATATTCCACCGCCAACTGCTGTTATTGTTGCCATAATTATAACACCTATAGTATTTAAACTATTTTGTATAGCTATATTTGCCCCTATAGAAACAAATAAAGATAAACCTACTGCATCAGATATTAATACTAATCTCCTTGCCTTTTTAACTACATTATCATCAAATTTAGGTTTAAATAATAAATAAGGCAGGTATATAACTAAAGTTGTAATTACTGCAACATATATATCTTGTGGATTTATTAATGCATTTGGTATTTTATTTAATAGTACATCTCTCATTACTCCACCACCAACAGATGTGATTATTGCAAGTAATGTAACACCAAATAAATCATGATTATACTTTATCCCCTTAAAAATTCCTGATAATGCAAAAGAAATTATACCCAATAAATTAGCTAAATAAATAAAAGTCTTAAAATCCATATTATTTAAAATTAGTTGAAATATTATCAACTAAAAATCTCCTTACTTTTTTTATTCCATCATTATCTTTAAGCATTTTAAACATAACTCTTCCCATAATAACAACATCATACATACTATTATGTAATTCTTTTTCATCAATTGGTATATTATAATAATTTGCACATTCCATTAACTTTGGCCATTTAAATGATGAATAATAATTATTACTTGGAATTTTAACAATATCTATATTTTCTAACATTGTATCAAATTGATATTTAAGTTTAAAAGGGATAAATTGTCTATCAAATCTAATATTATGAGCAACAAAATGTTCTGCATTATCACAAAATTCAAAAAAATTATTTATATCTTCATTAAATGTTTTAGGATATTCAATTGGTGATAAACTTCTTCTTCTTTCTATTTCATCATCAAATAAACCATTAACATTTAAAGCATCAAAATTTGGCTCTTCTCCTTCATTCCTAAAATAAAATCTATCAAATTCATCAAGTTTTACCATTTTATTTGTAACAGTATCATATGTAACTTTCATTGCTGAAATTGATAAAACAGAATCACTTGGATTTACGCCATTAGTTTCAACATCAAAAAATATAATTTTTTTTATCATTTTTCCCCCTTAATCATTTAATTTAAGAACTGATAAAAATGCCTCTTGCGGTATTTCAACATTTCCTATAGCCTTCATACGTTTTTTACCTTCTTTTTGTTTTTCTAATAATTTTTTCTTACGAGTAATATCTCCACCGTAACATTTAGCTAATACATTTTTTCTTAAAGCTTTTACTGTTTCTCTGGCAATTACTTTAGTACCTAATGCTGCTTGTAATGGAATTTCAAATTGTTGTCTTGGTATTACTTCTTTTAATTTTTCAACTATATATCTTCCTCTATAATATGCGTTATCACTATGTGCTATAAATGAAAATGCATCTACCGCTTGTCCACTTACTAAAATATCTATTTTTACTAAATTAGATTCTCTAAATCCTATCATTTCATATTCAAAAGATGCATAACCCTTAGTTCTTGATTTTAATTTATCATAAAAATCTATAACTATTTCAGCTAAAGGTAAATCATATACTATCATAGATCTATTTTCATCTAAAAAGCTCATATTTACAAATGTTCCACGTTTTTCTTGACATAATTCCATAACATTACCAACATAATCTTTAGGTACAATAATAGTTCCTTTAATATATGGTTCTTCAATATGTTTTCTTCCTTCAGGAAATTCAGCTGGATTATCAATAATTAACATATTATTTGTACCTTCTACTGTAACATGGTATTCAACAGAAGGTGCTGTAGAAATTAAATCAATACCAAATTCTCTTCTAAGTCTCTCAACTATAATTTCCATATGTAATAGTCCAAGGAATCCACAACGGAAACCAAATCCTAAAGCTAAAGAAGTTTCAGGCTGATATGTTAATGAAGCATCATTTAATTGTAATTTTTCTAAGGCTTCCCTTAAATCTTCATAATCATCTGTAGAAATTGGATAAACTCCTGCAAAAACCATACTTTGTGCTGGTCTATATCCATCTAATGCAACTTCAGTAGGATCTTTAACAGTAGTTATAGTATCACCAATTTGTGTATCTTTAATAGATTTAATCCCCGTAATTATATATCCAACAGAACCAGCATCTAACAATTCTTTTTCTTTCATTTTAGGAGAAAATACTCCTACCTCTAGTACCTCAAATTCTTTATTAGTTGACATTATCTTTATTTTTTCACCTTTTTTAATAGAACCATCTAGTACTCTAATGTATGTAATTACTCCTCTAAAATCATCATAATGTGAATCAAAAATCAATGCTTTCAACGGTTTATTAATATCTCCTTGTGGTTCAGGGATATATTTAACTATACCTTCTAATAAATCATCTATACCAATTCCAGTTTTACCAGAAACAAGCACAGAATTATCAGTTGGTAAACCAATTACATCTTCAATTTCTAGCATTACTTTATCTGGATCAGCTGATGGTAAATCTATTTTATTTATAACTGGAAGTATCTCTAAATCATTTTCTAATGCCAAATAAACATTGGCAAGTGTTTGAGCTTCTATTCCTTGAGCTGCATCAACTACAAGTAAAGCACCATCACATGCTGCAAGAGATCTTGATACTTCATATATAAAGTCAACATGTCCAGGAGTATCTATTAAATTTAATTCATACTCTTTTCCATCTTTTGCTCTATAATTTAAAGTAACAGCTTGTGCCTTAATTGTAATTCCTTTCTCTCTTTCAAGATCCATACTATCTAATAATTGTTCTTTCATTTCTCTTTGACTTACGGTTCCTGTTATTTCTAATAATCTATCTGCAATTGTAGATTTTCCGTGATCTATATGTGCAATAATTGAAAAATTTCTTTTTAATCTTATATCTGACATCTTACCTCTCCATAATGGTATTTATTTTTATATTCTATCATAAATATATCTAAAAATAAAGTACGGTTGAAATGTATTTGTTTTTACTGTATAATATATTAATAATATGAAAATTAGGAGGAGATTATGTTAAAGGAATTCAAAGAATTTATTGCTAAAGGTAATATAGTAGATTTAGCGATTGGAGTTATTATCGGAGGAGCTTTTGGTAAAATAGTTACTTCATTAGTAAATGATGTAATAATGCCTGTTATTGGATTAATATTAGGACATATTAATTTTAGAACATTACAAATCATATTAAAACCTGCAGAAGGTGAAAGTCCTGCTTTATCAATCAATTATGGAATGTTCATACAAAATGTCGTTGATTTTTTAATTATTGCTTTAGTAATTTTCATTGTATTAAAAGCACTAATGAAATTAAAAAAACAAAAACCAGTTGAAGAACCAGCACCAGCTAAACCTGTATTAACTAAAGATCAAGAATTATTAGCTGAAATAAGAGATTTATTAAAAAAATAAATGACCAAAACCAGAGATCATTCTCTGGTTTTTTAATTTATATATAAACACTTCCTATTTACAAATATGTTATTGTAATTTAGAACTATAAATAAAAAACTGACCTCATTTTTGGGGTCAGTTCAAATATTACCTTTATTTTTCTTCTTTTATTTCTTTCTCATCTTTTACTTCTTCTAATTCTTTTACTTCTTTTATTTCTTTATTTTCTTTTTCCTATTTTAATTCATATCCTGTAGCTTTTAATTTTTCAGTCCATTCTTCTACTTCTTTTTCAAAGTTTCCTAAAAATTCATTTACATCATATCCTGAAATTTTAATATCTAATATAGAATCATCTTGTCTAATTAATCTTGCAATTGATAAATCATTTCTATCTTTTAAGTTTCCAATAATAGAATATTCATTATTGTATTCTTCAGCTTTTTGTAGTGTTATAAATATTTGCGAACCATTAGTATTAGGACCTGCATTTGCCATAGCAAGCATTCCAGCTCTATCAAATTTTAAGAAACTAAATTCATCATCTAACAGGTAACCTGGATTACCAGTACCATCCCCAGCTCTATCACCAGATTGTATAATATTATTTACACTAACTCTGTGGAATTTTAAATTGTCATAATAATCATTATTAGCTAAAAATACAAAGTTTGCAACTAATTTTGGTGCAGCTTCAGGATATAGATAAACATTTATATCACCCTTAGTTGTTTTTATTACTGCTTCTAGCTTATATCCTCTCAATTTATTAGCTAATTTTTCTTCTTCTGTTAAATTAAATAATTTTTCTCCTAAAAAACTTGTCAAAAATTTTTCACCAGCACTAGTGCAGCTTATTAAAAAAAGTGAAAAACAAGAAATAAATAATAATTTTAAAATTTTTTTCATTTTTATTTACCTATAAACATTGAATCCTTCTACCATGTTTTCAATATTTACCTTTTCCTTTCTATTAAAATTAAATATATTAAAATTAAATTCATCTACTTTAAGTGAACTCAATAATCTCATCTCTTCATTTTCTGAGACTAATAAATCATAAATAACTAATAAATCCAATACTTCATCATTTGAACTTACTACCTCTACAATTTGAATTAAACGTCTACTATTAATATTTAAACTTTCTTTTAGTATTTCATTGGCAACCTTTTTATTAGCTATTGCATTATATAAATTAGATTCTAAATTATTTAAAACTAAACCAAACAAAATTTTAGGCTTACGAAGTTTTTTTATTTTTACTATAGCCATTAAATCTCCTTCCTTTACATGTAATTTTATCATATTAAGATTTGTAATTCAATTAATATTAGCTTAGTTTATAATATTAGTAGATTTAATTAGATTTAAAGCATAATTTTACGTAATTCATTAAAAACTTCTCTTATAGGTAATCCCATAACATTATGATATGAACCTTCAATTTTTTCTATTAAAATTGATCCTGCATCTTGTATTCCATATGCTCCTGCTTTATCAAAAGGAGAAAAATTATCAATATAAAATTCAATAATTTCTTTAGAATTATTTGCAAATTTAACTTTAGTTGTACATGTAAATTTTATAATCTCATTGTTATAAATAATACACACAGCTGTAATAACTTCATGTGCATTATTATTTAATTCCTCCAACATTTTTAGAGATCTTTTTCTATCAATTCCCTTTCCATATATTTTTTTATTAAAATATACTATAGTATCAGCCGAAATAATGATTTTATCTTTAATATTATTAAGTTCATTAAAGGCTGCAATTCCTTTAGCCTCTGCGAGTTTTAAAGTCAATTTTATTGGATCATCTATATTTATTTGTTTACTAAATTTTTCTTCGTTAAATTTAGGGATATGTATTTCAAAATCATCAAATATCATTGAAAGTATTTCTTTTCTTCTATGTGAAGCACTGGCTAAATATATTTTCATATCTTACCCCTTATACAAGAAATACCGATTAATTCATAATCGGTATCTCAATTTATACTAATTCTTTAATAAATTCTTCCATCCAAACACATAATTTTTTGCTTGCTTCTTCTGCGATAACAACAACTTCATCATGTGAATGATTTCCTACACGTAATCCTGTAGCCATATTTGTTATACATGATATTCCTAATGTTTCTATACCTACATAATTTGCAACTATAGTTTCTGGAACTGTTGACATTCCTACAGCATCACTTCCTGCACGTCCAAACATACGAATTTCTGATGCACTTTCATAGTATGGTCCTGAAAAGAAAGTATATACTCCATTTTTAGCTTCTATTCCTAATTTCTCTGCAATTAATTTTGCTTTATTTCTTAATTTTAAACTATATGGTTCAGACATATCAGGGAAACGAACTCCAAATCTTTCATCATTTGCTCCTCTTAAAGGATTGTCACCAACAGCATTAATGAAATCATCTATTATCATTAAATCTCCTGGTTTGAAATTAGTGTTAATTCCTCCACATGCGTTTGTAACTATCATTTTCTTTATACCTAATAATTTCATAACATATACTGGATATGCTGTTTCTTTCATAGAATAACCTTCATAATAATGGAATCTTCCTTGTAATGCCATAACTTTTGTATTACCTATTTTACCAAAAACCAAATTTCCAGCATGTCCTACTACTGATATTTGTGGAAAATTAGGTATATCTTTATAAGGTATATATATTTTATCTTCCATAATATCAACAAGTTTACCTAGTCCACTTCCTAAAATTACTGCTACATCTACATTAGCGTCAACTTTTGATGCTATATAATCTGAACTTTCCTTTACCTTGTTATAAAACATTTCTACTCCTTTATTTTCATTATATTTAATTGATAATATTATAACTATATTTTATATTGTATGTCAATACAAATAATGGATTTTAATAAAAAATATACATATTAAATTAATTTTATATATCTAATATTTCATTTCTATCTTTAATATATTTTAAAGATAAAAAAGTAAAGTATAATATTATGAAAGTGAATAATTTTACAATTATTTCTAAACTTTGATTTGATATATTTATAATTTTTTCAATTAAAAATATACAAATTATTGAATTTATCAAAGAAATCATTATAAACTTAAAATATTTCATTAAATTTACATTTGAATATCTAGTTTTTAAAGAAATTAACAAAATGATATAATTTACAAAGGCTGAAAATGTTGTAGCAAATGTAAGCCCTCTATGAGTAAATTTCTTATATAATAAAAAATCTAAAATAATATTTATACTAATTGAAACAAGAGATGAAATTACAGGTAATTTCCTATCCTTATTTGCATAATGAGCTCTAGTTAATAAATGTATAGTTGAAAAGAATATTAATCCTAATGCATATATTTCCAATATTTCAGAGGTTAAAACTACACTTTCTATACTAAATTTACCTCTTTTAAAAAGTAAAGTAATAATTTCTTTAGAATAATATATTAATCCTATACTAGAAGGAATAATTAAAATTACAAGTAAATTCATTCCTCTTTCTATAGTTAACTTAAATAATTCATTATTTTTCTTTAAAACTGCCTTAGATAAATTAGGAAAAATTACAACTGATAAAGATATTGCAAAAACTCCTATAGGCAATAAATATAGTCTTGAGGCATAATTTATAGCACTTATTGTTCCAAGTTTTAAATTTCCAGCAAATGCTGTATCGACTAATTCATTTATTTGATAACCAAATATTCCAATCAATGTAGGTATCATTAATAAAAAGAACTTTTTAACATATTCATCTTCATAATTAAAAGTAAATCTATATGTTTTCAATATTTTTAAAAATGAAGGCAATTGTATTAGGACCTGAAATAATCCAGATAATAAAAATGAAATACCTAATCCATATATACCTAATTTATTTTTAGTTAATATAGCACCTATTATTATAGTTAAATTAAACACTACTCCTACTAAAGTTGAAATATAGAATTTACCGTAATTATTAAGCAATGAAGAAATTAATCCAGAAACAGAAATAAAGACTAGATAAAATGACATTATTTTCAATAAACCTGAGGCTGTAGCAAGCATCTCTGGATCCTTAAATCTTAATATATATTTAAGAGTAAAGTCTGAAAATAAAGCCATAAATAAAGAAATAGTAAAAGCTAATGAAACTATTAAATTTGTTAAGTTAAATACAAAGTCTTCTGCTCTTTTAGAATTTTTTTCTTCTTTAACTTCGTTATAAATAGGTATAAAAGCTGTACCAAGTGAACCTTCACCTAACAAAGTTGTAAAAAAATTAGCAATTCTTGATGAAGCAAAATAGGCATCAGTATAACCAGTTGCACCAAAAAAAGAGGCAATAACTATCTCTCTTATTAATCCTAAAATCCTACTTAACATATTAATTATCATTACAATTAAACTTGATTTAAACATATGATTCCTTTCTAATAATAAAATCATTATCAGATAAAGTTATATCTATACTACCCTCTTTAAATAAATCTAATACTGCCAAGAAAAAACTAACAATTCTAGCTTTTGAAAAATTTCCTTTCATAAGAGAAGAAAATAATAATTCTTTATTTGTACTAAATTCTTTTTCAATTTCAAATAAAGCATCTGTTGTCGTAAATACATCAACAACATTTATTTTAATATTTTCTTTAGTTTCTACTTTATTAATCAAATTATTAAATATTTCACATAAATTATTTAATGTTAAATCTTCTAAAGAATAATATACGTTATCCTGTTCCTTAATTTTACTTCCTTTAACTATGTATGGAACATTATACTCAATTTCTCTTTTAGAAAATTCTTCAGCAATTTCTTTAATAACCTTATATTCAAGTATTCTTTTTTCTAAATCTTGTTCTTTTTCTATTTTTTTATCCTCATTTAATATAGAATAAGCTTTAATTTCTAGCAATTCTGTTGCCATAGCCAAAAATTCTATTTTAATTTTTAAATTTTGTTCAGTTTCTTTGCTAATAATATTAAGATATTCATCAATAATTTCTGATATATATATCTTTGAAATATCAATTTTTTTATTATCAATCAAGTGTAAAAATAAATCTAATGGACCTTCAAAATCTTCAGTTTTAACTACTAAATCAATATTTACCATATATTTTCTCTTTCCATACTTTTGTATCCATTAAAATTTGTTTTTTCAACTCTTCTAATGAACCCATTTTCTTTTCTAATCTAATGTTTTCAAGTAAATTTACAACTATTATTTTATCATAAATATCTTCATCAAAGTCAAAAATATGAGTTTCAATATGTAATCCCTCATTTTCTATTGTTGGATTTTTGCCAATATTCATAATACCGTAATACATTTTATCATCATCTTCTATATATATCCTAACTCCATAAACAGCGAATAAAGGATAAATCTTATTTTTTGATAATAAATTTGCAGTTGGGAACCCTAGAGTCCTCGCAAGCTTTTTACCATGAACTACTTTACCCATAACAATATATTCATGACCTAATAATTTTTGTACATAAGTCATTTTACCATTTTCAATTAATGTTTTAATAAATGTACTTGAAATTACACAATAATCTTTATCTAAATAATCTTTTAATTCTTTTATATCTACTATTTTTAGTTCATCTGTTTTCAAATTAAATAAAACAGGATTGATAACGTTAACTTTAATCTTATCTTTTAGTAATTCATTTAATTTAGCAACATCACCTTTTCTTCCATTACCAAAACTATAATTAAAACCACAAAAAATCTCTGATGCATTTAATTTATCAATTAATATTTTATTTACAAAATCTTCTGGAGATAATTCATTAACATCAAAAAATTCTTCTAAATATATATAATCTACGTTCATTTTTTCAAAAATATATAGTTTCTCAGATAATGTTGTAATTAAAGTATCCTTTTTTTTAGGATATTCTCTAAAAGTATATATCAATACTTTTTGATTTAATTTTTTCCCTAATTCTAGTGCGTCATTGATAATTTTATGGTGTCCTAAATGGACACCATCAAAATTACCTAAAATCACTATGTTTTTTTCTCTAAAAACAATATCATTAAGAATCTTACTCTTACTAAATTTTGCAAATTCCTCTGCATAACTTATATTTTTTAAGATTACTTTCATTTCTTACCTTTCGACTATTCAGAAAATACTATTTTTTCTACTTCTGAATATTTTTTTACATAATGTATTTTAATTTGTGATAATATTTCTTCTGGAAGTTCTATTGTATCACTCTTATTTTCAAAAGGAAGTATTACTTCCCTAATTCCTATTCTATGGGCACCTAATACTTTTTCTTTTATTCCACCAACTGGAAGTACTTCACCAGTAATAGTAATTTCACCTGTCATAGCAATATTTTGTCTTACTTTTCTTTCAGATAAAATAGAAACTATTGCTGTTGTAATTGTTATACCTGCTGATGGTCCATCTTTTGGTGTAGCACCTTCAGGAAAATGTAAATGTATGTCATATTCTTCATAAAATTTAGGATTAATTACAGATAATTTTTTGTAATTTGCTCTAACATGTGTATAAGATACACTTGCTGATTCTTTCATCGTTAAACCTAACTTACCTGTAAATTGTATCTGACCTTTTCCATCCATCTTAACTGCTTCAACATCTAAAGTAGTTCCACCAACAGAAGTCCAAGCAAGACCTTTAACTACTCCTAATTTTGAATTTTTTTCTGACATTTTATCTTTTTTATACTTTTCTGGTCCTAAATAATCTGATAAATTCTTTAAAGTAATTGTATACTTTTTAGAAGAATCTTCTAGTTTTAACTTAGCCATTTTTCTAAGTATTTTTACTATTTCTCTCTTTAAATTACGAACTCCAGCTTCCATAGTATATTTATTAATAATTTCAAGTAAAATACTATCTGAGAATTTAACATCTTTTATACTTGTTTCAGATTTTGCTTGATTAACTAAATAATTTTTAGCAATCATTAATTTTTCTTGAATTGTATATGAGTCTAAATTAATTACTTCCATTCTATCAAGTAACGGTCTTGGTATACCTGAATAATCATTAGCTGTACAAATAAAGAAAGCATCAGATAAATCATATTCAAAATCAACATAATTATCTTTAAATGTTTTATTTTGTGCAGGATCTAACACTTCTAATAATGCAGAAGCTGGATCTCCTTTAAAATTAGAATCTAATTTATCTATTTCATCTAGTAAAATTACAGGATTATTAACCTTAGCTCTTTTTAATGCTTCTATAATTCTACCTGGCATTGCTCCTATATATGTTCTTCTATGACCCCTAATTTCAGATTCATCATGAACACCACCTAATGAAATTCTTTCAAATTTTCTATTCATTGCATGAGCTATAGATTCACCTAATGAAGTTTTACCAACCCCTGGAGGTCCTATAAGACAAAGAATTGTTCCCATTTTTTTATTATTTTCTTTATTTAATTGATTAACAGCAAGATATTCTAAAACTGTATCTTTAACTAATCTTAAACCAAAATGTTCTTTATCTAATATTTTCTCAGCCGTTTTTATATCTATATTTTCATTTTCACTTTTTTCCCAAGGTATTTCAAGCATTGTATCTATATATGTTCTAATAACTCCAGCTTCTGCTGAAAAATTATTCATCTTCTTATATCTATTAACTTCTTTCATTAATTTTTCTGTTAATTCATATGGTAAATCTCTAGATTCTATTTGTGAAATTAATTCATTTACTTCATCTTCAGTATCTTCTTCATCTAATTCTGAATAAAGTCCTTTAATTTTCTCTCTAATATAGTATTGTCTTTGATTATCTTCTATATTCTTTTTAACTTTATTTTCAACACTTCTATCTATTTCTTCTAATTCTATTCTAATTTTTAATGCTTTTGTTAGATTTTCAAAAATTTCATCTACATTATTTGCTTTTAAAATATTTATTCTATTTTCTTCACTTAATTCCAAAGTTGATGCCAAAGTATACATTAAACTTTCAAAAGGTTTAATTTCAAAAATACTCTTTATTAAATCTTCAGGAATTGTTCTATTATTTACAATATTTAAATTTTGAATTAAAGATTGTAAATACATCTTATATTTCTTATTATTAGTATTTTTTGTTTTTTCTATAGGATAATCTTCATATTTTGCTTTAAACATTCCATCTTCATTAATAACTTCTGTTACCTTTATTCTTTCTTCCCCTTCAATTATTAACCTCAAATTACCATCAGGCGTTTTCATTATTTGAATAATTTTACCAATTACACCTATTGTTTCAACATCTTCAATTCCTTGTATTTCTTCACTAAATGAATCTTTTTGAATTGCTAAGACTAACTTTCCTTCTGTATGCTCTACAGAATAATCTATAGCTTTTTTAGTAAAATCTCTTCCTACCATTATAGGCATAACTGCTTGTGGAAAAAATACTATATCTCTAATAGGGATAAAAGGTAGTATTTCCATTTTATTCATTAATTCTTCCCTTTCTCACTTTTTATAAATAATTCATTTTTTTCAATTATCATTTCTTTAGTAACAACCAATTTTTTAATATCTTCTTTTGAAGGTATTTCATACATTAAATCAAGCATACTATTCTCAATAATACTTCTTAATCCTCTAGCACCTATTTTTCTTTTTAATGCAAGTTCTGCAATTTCTTCTATAGCATCTTCTTCAAAAATTAATTCTACATCCTCTATTTCAAAATATTTTTTATACTGTTTAATAATTGCATTTTTAGGTTTTGTCAAAATAGAAACTAAAGCTTCTTTATTTAATTCTGATAAAGCTGTTATTACTGGCAATCTTCCAATAAGTTCAGGAATTATACCAAATTTTCTAATATCCTCTGGTAAAACATGTTCAAAAATAGTCATGTCATCTAATTCTTCATTTTTATCTACATCTAACCCAAATCCTATTTGCTTTTTATTTAATCTTCTTTTTATCTTAGATTCAAGCCCTTCAAAAGCTCCTCCAACTATAAATAAGATATTAGTTGTATCAATTTCTATCATTTCTTGGTTAGGGTGTTTTCTTCCACCTTGAGGTGGTACAGAAGATATAGTTCCTTCAACTATTTTTAATAATGCTTGTTGAACTCCTTCACCAGATACATCACGAGTTATAGAAGTATTTTCAGATTTTCTAGCTATTTTATCAATTTCATCAATATATATTATCCCTTTTTGTGCTAACTCTATGTCATAGTCTGCAGCTTTTATTAGCTTTAATAATACATTTTCAACGTCATCTCCAACATAACCTGCTTCAGTAATTGTAGTCGCATCTGCTATTGCTAAAGGAACATTAAGTATTTTTGCTAATGTTTGAGCAAGCAAAGTCTTCCCTGAACCAGTCGGTCCAATCAATAATATATTTGACTTTTGCATTTCTATATCATTGTCATCTCTATCAAGTATTGAAAGTCTTTTAAAGTGATTATATACTGCAACAGATAATACTTTCTTAGCTTGCTCTTGTCCGATAATATATTCGTCAAGTTTCTCTTTTATTTGTTTAGGTTTCAACAAATTAAAATCTTCAAAATCAGTTCTATTTTCATATTCTAATTCAATATCTCTGTTTGAAATACATTCATTACATATAAATGCTGTTGAATCTTCGTTTGAAAATAAGGTAGTTACTTCATCTTCACTTTTGTCACAGAATGAACAAAAATATTCTTTTTCATTTTCCATTTTTATTTCTCCAATACTTTATCCACTAATCCATAAGCAACTGCTTCTTCTGCTGATAAATAATTATCTCTTTCAGTATCTTCAATAATTTTTTCAAAACTTTGTCCAGTATTTTTAGAAAGTATTTCAGCCAACTTATGTTTTGTTTTTAATATATTTTGTGCAACTATTTGTATATCTGTAGCTTGACCTCTTGCTCCACCTAAAGGTTGATGTATCATTACTTCTGAATTAGGTAATGCAAATCTTTTACCTTTAGTTCCTGAAGAAAGAAGAAATGCTCCCATACTTGCTGCCATACCTATGCACACAGTTACAACATCACAAGATATATGATTCATTGTATCATATATTCCAAATCCAGCTGTAACCATTCCTCCTGGTGAATTTATGTACATAACTATATCTTTTTCTTTATCTTGAGCATTCAAAAATAATAATTGTGCTATTATTGAATTTGCCATTTCTGTATTAATTTCACCGCTTAAAAAAATTATTCTATCTTTTAAAAGTCTTGAATAGATATCGTAAGTTCTTTCTCCATTTCCTTCATTTTCAATTACATATGGTACTAAACTCATTTGTTCTCCCCTTTCTATATATTGGAAAACTAGACCTAAGCCTAGTTTCCAAAATTATTAGTTATTTGTTAATAAATAATCATTTACTTTTGCAAAGAATAATTGAGAATTAATTTGACCAAAGAATCTATTAACTCCATCTGTTTTTTGTAATTCAGCAGTCAACTGATCAACTGTCATTCCATACATACTTGCTATTCTTTGTAATTCTGAATCAAATTCAGATTCTGTAACTTCAATTCCTTCTACTTCAGCAATTTTTGATAAAATGAAACTTGATTTAACACCTTTTTCAGCATTTCCTTTTAAATCTTCTCTCATTTTTTCAACTGTTTGCCCTGTCATTTGTAGATATGATTCTAAATTCATACCTTGCATTTGTAATGTTTGTGCAAATCTATCAATTTGTGCATTTATTTCTTGTTCTACAGTTATTGTTGGAACTTCCATAGTTGTTGCATTTGATATATTTTCAACTATTGTTTGTAATCTTTTATTTTTTGCTTGATTTTCTTTATTTGATAATAAGTTTCCTTTGATTGCATTTTTTAAATCTTCAACTGAATCTGAACCTGATGATTTAGCAAATTCATCATTTAATTCTGGAGTTATTGCTTCTTCTAAACTATTTAATTTAACTTTGAATAAAGCTTCTTTACCTTTTAAATTTTCAGCATGGTATTCTTCTGGAAATTTAACATTTACATCAAATTCTTTTCCAAGTTTTTTCCCAACTATTTGTTCTTCAAAAGTATCTATGAAACTTTTAGAACCTAATTCTAATCTATGGTTTTCAGCTTTTCCACCATCAAAAGCTACACCATCTACAAATCCTTCAAAATTAATAACTGCAATGTCACCTAATTTAGCTTCTTCTCTTTCAGTTTTTTCGAATTTTTTAGCTCTTTGAATCATTTTATTTATTTCATTTTCTATTTCTTCATCAGTAACTGATACTTCTTCTTCTTTTATATCTAATCCTTTGTATTGAGGTAATTCAAATTCTGGGAATACAGCAACTTTTAAATTCATTTTTAATTTTTCTTCATCATATTCTAATGAAAGTATTTGTAAATCTGCTACTGGTCTTAATTTTTCTTCTCTAATTAATGCTGTGTATTCTGTTTTTAATATTTCATTTATTAATTCATCTCTTATTTCACTTTTAAATGTTTTTTCAATAACATCTACTGGTACATGTCCTTTTCTAAACCCATCAACTTTAGCATTTTTAAATTTAGATAAGATAGTTTCTCTTAAAATTTTATATTCTTGTCCTTCTTTTAATATTTCAAAAGCTACCTCTGAACCTGCTAATTTTTCTAATTTCATTTTTCCTCCTAATTATTCTATATCTTTTAATTTTAATCTCAATATTTTTTTTCCTATTAATTCAGGTGTATATATTATTTTATACAATTTATTTGAATTTTTCAAGTTTAATTTATGACTCAAATTATATCCTAATATTTGTATTTCTTTACTATTTATATTTACATTAGCTTTAAAATGCTTATCATCAATACCAAATATTAAAATATTTTTAAATTTAACATTCTCATCATAAAAATTTGGTTCATTATTTGAAGGGCCAAATGGTCCTAAACTATTAATTTCAGACATCTTCTTTGTACTTATTTGACTTATTGGTAATTTAACGTCTATAACTATATTAGTTTTTGATTTTTCTGTAAGATTTAAATTATACATCTTTTGTTTAATTTTATCTCTTATTAAATTTAAATTATCATTTGTAATTAAAAATCCTGCTGCGAGATTATGTCCACCAAAGTTAATAAAATAGTTTGAAAATTCTGATATCAATTTATATATATTCTTATTTTCTATACTTCTACATGATCCCTTACAATATCCATCAACCTTAGAAACAATAATTACTGGAACTTTAAATTCTAATGCTAACTTTGATGTAATAGATCCTAAAACTCCTGAATTTACATCATTCATTTCATAATATATATAATTTAAATATTTAATTTCCCTATTTTCAATAAATTTTATTATTTTACCATATATCTTACTTTCATAGTTCTTTCTTTCATTATTATACTCATACATTTCATTTAATATTTGTGTATTAATTTTTTCAGAGTTTGATGTTAAAAATCTTATTATTTTTAATGGATCATCTAACTTACCTATAGCATTAATAAGTGGTGATATTCTATAACTTATATCATTAATTGTAATGTATTCTGGATCAATTTTAAAATTTTCCATTATCATTCTAAATGCTAAAATCTTAGTTTTAGAAAAGTTTTTTAACCCTCTTTTTATTAAAAATCTATTTTCATCAACACATTCCATAACATCTGCAATAGTAGCAAGTGATATTAATTCACAATATTCATATATATCTGAAATTGGTTTATTAGGTAATTTTGAATATATAGCTTGAACTAATTTAAATACTACTCCTGCACCAGATAATTCCTTAAATGGATAATTAACTGATTTTTTAGGGTTAATTTCTAATACAGACTTCATACTTTTATTATTAAAATGATGGTCAGTTATTATCAAATCAACTCCCATAGATTTCAACATATCCATATGTAATATTTCACCAAATGAATTATCAACAGAAATTACAAGTTTAATATTTTTTTCTTCTATATTTTTAAAATATTCTTCATTTAAACTATATTTAAACATTGTTCTTGTAGGAATATATATCTCATTTTTTATATTTAATTTATCAAAGATTTTAGAAAGATATAGTGAACCTGATATCCCATCAATATCATAATCTCCAAAAATCAATATTTTTTTATCTTCATCTATAAATTCTAAAATCTTATCAACTACTTTTTCCATATTAGTTAACAAAAATGGATCATGTAAATGTTTATAACTTAGATTTAAAAAAGAGTCCATTTCTTCCTTAGAATGTATTTTTTTGTTTAATAATAAAGTTGTTATTACTTCATCTTTATTAAAAAGTTTCATTTTATCATCTAAATACTCATTAGCATAAAATGTCCATTTCCAACTCATTATTATTCCTCGCTATCTGTATTAACAGTCGCCATTGCCTCTTTTAATATCTTAGATATTTTCACACTATATTCTACACTATCATCTAAATGTATTCTAACCTCTGGAGTATATCTAATTTCTAAATTTTCACCAATTTTTTTTCTAAAAAACCCTTTTAATTTATTTAATTCTTCTAAAAGTTTTTCCTTATTAATATTTTGTTTATAATCTAAAATAGACATAATTACATCTGAATAACGAGCATCTGGCGATAAATTAACCGATTTAACTGTAACCAAGTTTCTAATTTTGTCATTTTTTACTTCTAATAATATAGCTGTACCAATGATTCTTGAAATTTCTTTTTCTAAACCTCTTTTTCTTCTAATATTCATAAATACCCCTATCTATTGTTTTACTTGTTCTACAACAAATGCCTCTATTATATCTCCTGTTTTTATATCATTAAAGTCTTTAATTCCTATACCACAATCTTGTCCAACTATTGCTTCCTTAACATCATCTTTATATCTCTTAAGTGATGTAATTTCACCTTCATGAATAATGATACCATCACGTAATAGTCTAATCTTAGATTGACGAGTAATCTTACCTTCAATTACTAATGATCCTGCTATGTTACCTACATTTGAAATCTTAAATACTTCTCTTACTTCCAATCTTCCATTATATATTTCCTTATATTCTGGATCTAACATACCTTTCATAGCTTTTTCAAGATCTTCTGTAACATGATATATTACGTTATAGTTTCTAATTTCTACTCCAGTTTTTTCTGCTTCTGTTCTTGCAGTATTAGTTGGTCTAACACTAAATGCAATAATAATTGCATTTGATGCAGCAGCAAGCATAACATCTCCTTCAGTAACTGCTCCAGCACTTGATTGAATTATATTAATATTTATCTTATCATTTGATAATTTATTAATTGATTCCTTAAGTGCTTCAGCTGATCCTTTAGAATCTGCTCTAATAATACATTTTAATTCTTTTAATTGTTGATCTTCTAATTCCTTAGATAAACTTTCAAGTGAAATATGTTTTTTCTTATTAAGTTCATCTTTTTTCTCATTTTTGAAATCTTCAACTATTTTTTTAGCTTGTTTATCATTGTTTACACAGTATAATAAATCTCCTGCTTCAGGTATTTCATTAAATCCTGTAATTTCAACTGGTTGTGAAACTCCTGCTTTAGTAATTTTATTCCCTCTATCATCTAACATAGATCTTACTCTACCATATGATGTTCCAGAAACAAATATATCTCCTATTTTTAATTCTCCTTCTTGAATTAAAATATCAGCAACTGGTCCCATTTGTATATCTAATCTAGATTCAACAACTATAGCCTTAGCTCTCTTTTTATGATTTGCCTTAAGTTCCATTATTTCTGCACTTAAAAGTATTGTTTCTAGTAATGAATCTAAATTTAACTTTTGTTTTGCTGAAATTTCTACCATTTCAGTATTTCCTCCCCATTCTGGAGAAATTAAACCATGTTCAAGTAATTCTTGTTTAACCTTCATTACATTTGCACCAGGTTTATCTATTTTATTAATAGCAACTATAATAGGTACATTTGCTTCTTTAGCATGTGAAATAGCTTCAATAGTTTGTGGTTTAACACCATCATCTGCTGCAACTATTAATATAGAAATATCAGTTATATTTGCTCCTCTTACTCTCATTTCAGTAAAAGCCTCATGACCTGGAGTATCTATAAATGTAATTTTTTGACCATTCCATTCAACTTGATAAGCACCTATTCTTTGTGTAATACCTCCAGCTTCACCATCTATTACATTTGTATGTCTTAAAGCATCTAATAATGAAGTTTTACCGTGGTCTACATGTCCCATAATTGTTATTACTGGAGCTCTTAATTCTTTTTCTTCTTCTTTATCTTCTATTTCAAGATTATATTTTTCACCATAAGATATTTCCATTATTTCTTCTTTTTCAACTATTACATTATATTCAATAGCTATTTCTTCTGCTTCTTCAATGCTTAATATAGCATTTGCTGTATACATTTTACCTTGCATAAATAATTTTTTAATTATGTCTGATGAATTAATTCCTAATTTTTCAGCTAATTCTTTAATTGATATTTCTTGAGGAAGTACTACTAACCCAACTCCTCCTTCTTCATCTCTTATTACTTCTGATTTTATAACCTTTTCTTTTTTCTTAACTTTTTTCTTTTTATCTTCTTTTCTAAAATCGTCACGTAATTCTTTTAACTTTCTTTCTTCATCTTTTGTCTTTTTATCATTTTCATATTTCTTTTTATCAAATTTAGATTTTAACTTAGAGCTTTTAGCTTTAACATCATTTTCAATAGTTGGGATTTCAATTGAAGCATCTTTATCTTCTTTAGCATGTGTTTTAAATGGTTTTTTATTATCATCACTTTTTCTATCTTTATTAAATGGTCTTTTTTCTCCAAAGTTTTGATTATTTCTTTTTTCAAAAGGTTTTCTTTCACCATTATTATTGAAGTTTCTATTATCCCTATTATCTCTATTATCCCTATTTACTCTATTCTCATTTTTATTTTTTTCTCTATTATCTTTACCTTCTCTATTATCTCTATCCTTATTAAAAGTTCCTTTATTCTCAGAATTAAATTTAAAATTAGGTTTTCTTTCATTATTATTTTTTTCAGAAAAGTCTCTATTTTCTCTATTAAAAGGTTTTCTTTCTCCGAAATTTTGATTGTTTCTTTTTTCAAAAGGTTTTCTTTCACCAAAATTTTGATTATTTCTTTCTTGTCTTTCACCTTTATTTTCATTTTTATCAAATCTATTATTTCTATTAAATTTATTATTGTTACTTTTGTTATTAAATATCATTTTTTCACCAATTACTTCTTCTTTTTTTGAAGTTGTTTTTTCCATTGGTTTTACTGGATTTAATTTATTTTCTATATCTTTAATTTCACTTTCACTCAAAGCTGATAAACTCGATTTATCATATCCCATTGTCTTTAATTTTGTAATAAGATCATTAGTTGATTGTCCAATTTTCTTAGCAAACTCATAAACTCTCACTTATTCCACCTCCATTTTATTTAGTATACCTCTTACAACCTTTTTAGTTTTTACCCCTATTACCTTAACCTCACTTAAAAAGATTTTTTTTAAAGAATATTGTTTTTCAATAAATATTATATTTACATTATTTAACTTAGCTACTTTTTTTAATTTATTAACATATTTTCCATTAATATCAGACGGTATAATCAGAAGTTTTACTATAGAATTTTTCATTCCATCTAAATTTTCATCTATACCATATACCAAATATTCAGAATTTTTCAATCCTTCTAATATTCTTAAAATATGTTCATCTACATTTTCTTTGTTTTCTTTTTTTTCAAAATATTTAAGAACTTTTTCAGCACTTTTCATTTCAACTTTAAATTTATTGAAAAATTTTTGAAAAACTTCCAAATCTTTTTTTATATATTTTCCTCTATTTTGAATATTTTGATTTTCATCATAAACATATTCACCTTTTAAGTTTTCAACAAATCTAAGTAATTTTTCTTTTTTGTCATTAGCTCTTGTAATTACACAAGTTCTTATTATGACATTACTCTTGTTCTTCTCTCTCTTCTTCTCCAATTTCATCACTCGCCTCTATATTTACTCTCAATTTACATAGTTTACCAGCAAGTTTAGAGTTTACTCCTTTTTTACCTATAGCAAGTGTTAATTGACTTGGATCAACTTCAACTTTAGCAACTATTTCATCTTCATTTTTTACTATCTCTACTGAAAATATTTCAGCAGGGTATAGTGCATTTTTAACCAGAAGTCTTTGATCAGCATTCCATTCTACTAATTCAATCTTTTCTCCATTTAATTCATTAATAATATTATTTATTCTAATTCCATCTTTACCTATACAAGAACCTTTTAAATCTATGTTTATATCCTCTGAATAAAGAGCTACTTTAGATTTAACTCCCACTTCTCTAGCAATATTCTTAATAATTATATTTCCAGAAGCAATCTCAGGAACTTCTCTTTCAAATAATTTATATATTAATTTATCATCTGTTCTTGTAATATCAACCTTAGGAAATCTTCCAGTAACATCAACATTTCTAATATATGCTACTAATCTATCTCCAACCTGTACTTTATCAAGTTCTGATAATTCTCTCTGTGGTATTATTACATCTAAACCATTCATACCAACATAAAGGCTTCCATTTTCTTCAATTCTTCTTACAACAACATTTACTATCTGATGTTTAACGGCATCAAGTTGTTTACAAATCAATTCTTTTTCTTGCTCTCTTATATATTGAATAATTATTGATTTAGCTCTTTGAATTGCATTTCTATTAAACTCATCAGCATTCAATTCTATTTTTAAATAATCTCCAACTTTTATTCTTTTTCTGTAATCTTTTGCTTTACTAAAAGGAATTTCAGTTGTTTCATTATATACTTTAACTTCATCATCTATGATTAACTTTTCACAGAACATTTTAACATCTCCTGTTACTTGGTCAATTTCAATTTCTAAATTTTCTTGATCATTAAAATCTTTCTTATATGCAGCTAATAATCCTGTTTTTAGTCTTTCTAATAATTCTCCTTTTTTTATACCCTTTTCTTTTTCTAATTCTTCAATTGCATCTAAAAATGTAGCTTTATCTTTAGATTTCATTTTCAACGTCCTCCTTAAATATTTTATCAGATAAATTAAATAATAATTTTGCAACTTTAACTTTTTCTAAAGGAATTTCTACATTTTCAATAGTATCATCCTTTATTAAAATTTTACCATTTTCAAACCCTAATAATATCCCTTCGAAACTTTTTTTATTTTCAACATTATTTTTTGTTTTTACACTTATCTTTTTACCTTTAAATCTAATAAAATCTTTTTCTTTTTTTAGTTTTCTTTCAAGACCAGGAGTTGAAACTTCTAAATAGAACTTATCGTCAATTAATTCATCAACAATATTATCTATTTTTGTACTTAGCATAACACAGTCATCTAAACTTGTATTTCCACTTTTAGATTCAACATATATTCTTAGAAAATTATATCCTCCTTCTCTAACATACTCAATGTCTGCTAATTCTAAAGAATTTTCATCTAGATATGGCTGTATTTCTTTTTCAATCTTTACTAAAACTTCTTCCATTCTATATTCCTCCTTTATTTTAATATTAAAGAGTGGGTCGCCCCACTCTCCTTTCAAATATCATATTTATATGATAATGATATCATATTTTTATTTAAAAATCAAGAATTTTAGTAATATAGGTAGATTTTTATTTAACTTTTAACAAAGATTGTGATATAATTAGTGATATATTATATAACGGAGGAAGAAATGGGAAGACACGGTACTATCGCAGGGCGTAAAGAAGCTCAAGATAGAAAAAGAGCATCTGCATTTACAAAATATGTAAGATTAATTACAGTTGCAGCTAGAGAAGGTGCAGATCCAGATTACAACGTTGCATTAAAACATGCTATTGAAAAGGCTAAAAGTATTAATATGCCTAACGACAATATACAAAGAGCTATAAAAAAAGGTTCAGGTGCTGATGGAGGATCTGGTTATGAAAGCCTAAATTATGAAGGTTATGGACCAGGTGGAGTTGCATTAATAGTTGAAATACTTACAGATAATAGAAATAGAACAGCTTCAAGTGTTAAGTCTTCTTTTGATAAAAATGGTGGAAATCTTGGCACGCCAGGATGTGTATCATATATGTTTGAAAGAAAGGGAGAAATTATTATAGAAAAAACTCCTAATTCAAATGAAGATGAATTAATGATGATAGCACTAGATTCAGGAATGGATGATATGAAAGTTTATGATGATAGTTTCTATATTACTACTTCTACTGATACTTTTGATAATGTATTAAATAGTATTAAAGAAGCTAATTATTCTGTTGTTGAATCTGATATCTCTTACGTACCTTCTATAGAAGTTGAAAATTTATCACCTGAAGATTTAGAAAAATTAAACAAATTAATAGATGTATTAGAAGATAATGACGATGTTCAAAAAGTTCATCATAATTATACTGGAGAATAAAAAAACGACTAACGTCGTTTTTTTTATAATAAATGTCTATATCTTTCTCTAAGCCTTAAAACTCTTTCTGTTTTAAATTTACCCATACCTTTTATACTATATATTTCATCATAATCTGCATTTAATAAATTGTTTAGATTTTTAAAATGCTCTACAAGATTTTCAACATCTTTTTTAGTTAATTTATTAGCCGTATTAAGTATTCTATAACCTTTAGGAAATAGATTTCCATCAATAAGATCTTGTTTTAAATCATATCCAAGAACTTTAGCAAGTTTAGAATCATCTCTAATATCTTCTTTAGATAATTCCATTAAATCTGAAAATATTTTTTCTGCACTTTTATTTTTCTTACTATAATCTTTAATAAAATCTATTAAGCTATTTTTTTGATTTGCCATTATTTCATTATGTTGTAACTCAACTAAACGTCCTTCTGTTCCAAGCTCCATTATATATTGTCTAACTTCTTTATCCATAGTAAACATTAAACAAAAATATCTTAATCCAGAAATTACTTCTTCAAGTAATACAGTATTTTCAAATTCAGATATTGTTAAATTTACTAAGTATTTATTTACTGAAACAGCATATTTTTCAAGTGACATTATAGCCTGTGATGATTTAATTAATAAATCTCCTATCAATTCTAGCGTACGTTTAAATTGACCTTTTGAAACAGTAATTCTTTTTCTTCTTTCAGAAATAGTTATAACAATATTACCCGTAAGCTTTGCAATTCTATCAGCTGTTCTATGTCTTGTTCCACTTTCAGTAGTTTCTATATTTTTATCAGGTTGTAATTGTATATTAGCTCCATGAATTATTTTTAAATCCTCAGAAATTAATATTGCCCCATCCATTTTAGCAAGTTCATAAACTTTCTGAGGAGTGAAAGTTGTATCTAATCTAAATCCACCATCTACATATTTTTCCATATCTTCAAGTGAACCCAAAATTATCAATCCACCTAAAGATGCTTCTTGTATTTTTTCTATAGCAGTCCTTAAAGGTTGACCTGGTGCCATTATTTTAAATATTTGTTCATACACTTTCTCTTCTTTATTTATCATAGACTAATCACAACCTTTCTACTAATTCACTAATATTATTTATATAGCTTAATTTTAATTCAGTTTCAAAATTATCAAGTTCTAATTGATGTGCTTTAGGAATATATACTCCTTTAAATCCTAATTTTTCCAATTCTTTTATTCTCTTTTTTATAAAAGATACTTTTCTTATTTCACCTCTTAATCCTATTTCGCCTATAGCAGCAATTTTTTGACTAATTTGTAAATTTTTTATGGTTGATATAAAAGAAAGAACTATTGCTAAATCAGCAGCTTGATCTTTAAGTTGTATTCCTCCTGGTATATTTAAATAAATATCATTATTACCTAAATCTAAAGATAGAGTTTTCGATAATACTGCAAGTAGTATTTCTATTCTATTTCTATCATATCCTTCAATAATTCTTTTAGGCAGTCCAAATTTAAGTGGAATTGCCAAAGTTTGTATTTCAAATAATATAACCCTTGAACCTTCTATTGATGTTGTTATGATACTTCCAACATTTTTCTCATCTCTTTCGGATATAAAAAACTCAGAAGGATTTTTTATTTCATCTATACCGTCTTCTTTCATATCAAAAATTGATATTTCATTTGTAGAACCATATCTGTTTTTTATACTTCTTATTATCCTATAATAATTATTTTCATCACCTTCAAAAGAAAGAACAGCATCAACCATGTGTTCTAACAATTTGGGTCCTGCTAATTTACCATCTTTAGTTACATGCCCAACCATATAAAAAGAAATATCATTTGTTTTAGCTATATCTATTAGTTTTAGTGAACAATCTCTTATTTGAGATACTGATCCAGGAACTGAAGATACTAATTCTGAATATATTGTTTGTACTGAATCTATTATTACAACTTTAGGTTTTGAACTATTAATTGCAACCTCAATATTTTCTAAATTTGTTTCACTTAATAAAAATATCGATTTAGAATTAACCCCTATTCTCATAGCTCTTTCTTTTATCTGCTTTGTAGATTCTTCACCTGAGATATATAACACCTTATTATCTTTAGCATACTCATTAGATAATTGTAATAAAAAAGTTGATTTACCTATACCAGGATTACCTGTAATTAATACAACTTCCCCTTGTGTTAATCCTCCTCCAAGAACTCTATCAAATTCTGAAAATTTAGTTTTTATTCTAAATTCTTTTTCAAATTTTATATTATTTATACTTGTTAAATCTATATTTCTATTTGCTTTCATTGCAGGAACTTTTATTTCTAATTCTTCCTCTATAGTACCCCAACTTTCACATGATGGACATTTTCCAATCCATTTTAAAGTTGTATTCCCACATTCTGTACAAACATATCTAACTTTTTTACTCGCCATTTTTTATCGTATTTACCTTTTCATTGATATCTGAAATAATAACATTTGGTACAAATCCTGATAATTCTCCACCATTTAATGCAACTTCTTTTACTATACTAGAACTTAAATAAAGATACTCTCTAGAAGCTGTTAGAAATATCGTTTCGAAAGGTTTAGAAGCTAATGCCTCATTTGTTAATGTAACTTGAAGTTCATATTCATAATCTGATACTGCTCTTAATCCTCTAACTAAAATATCAATGTTTTCATTTTTCATATATTGGACTAGCAAACCAGAAAACTTAACTACTTTAGCATTATTAATATTTTCCTCTTTTAAAACTTTTTCTATCAATTTAACTCTTTCATCTATACTAAACCATTGATTTTTAGACGAATTTATGAAAACTCCTATTACCAATTCATCAAATAACTTAGAGCTTCTTTTTATAATATCTAAATGACCTTTTGTAATAGGATCAAAACTTCCTGGATAAATAACCTTAATATTCATCTATTGCTCCTTATTTAATTTCTCTATAGCCTGTCTTGCCGCAATTTTTTCTGCCATTTTTTTACTTTTAGCTATACCTTTACCATATATTCTTTCCTCAATTCTTACTTCTATTTCAAAAGTTTTATCATGATCTGGTCCTAGCTCACTTAATACGCTATATATAGGTGTTACTTTGTACTTTAATTGTGTAATTTCCTGCAGTGCTGATTTATAATCTGAAACCCATTCAATTTTATCAAGGTTATTAATTTTAGATTCTAATAATCTTAAAACAACTTCTCTAGTTGTAGCATAATCTGAATCAAGATATATTGCACCTACCATTGCTTCAAATACATCACCTAATACAGAATTTCTCTCTCTACCACCTGACATATTTTCACCATTGCTTAAAAAGATATAATTACCTAAATTAAGTTCTCTTGAAATAGTTGAAAATACCATTTCACTAATAATCTGACTTTTTATTTTAGATAATTCTCCTTCACTACTTTTCAAATTATTTTTATATATGTATTCTGTTGTAATTAAATCCATTACAGAATCTCCTAAAAATTCTAATCTTTCATTATCTTTAATATTAGGAGAATTATGTTCATTTACATATGAACTATGAGTTAAAGCTTCTAAAAGCAGCTTTTTATTTTTAAAAGTATAATTTATTTTGGACATCAATTCTTCAAAATCCATTTTTTTCATGTTATTTTACTCTTTTCTCCTCAATAATTTTAATTAAATCATTTACTGTTTTTATATCTTTTATTTCCTCTTTTGTAATTTCAAATCCATATTTTTCTCCTATAGTTGAAGATAATTCAATTAAATCTAATGAATCTGCTCCAAAATCTTCAACTATTTTCGATTCAAGTGTTATATCTTCACTTTCAATATCTAATTGATCTAATATTATTTCTTTTACTTCTTCAAACATACTTTTTCCTTTCAAGTTTAATGCTTTATTATATCATATTTTTACACTACTTACAATAATTTAAGATTTCTAAAATATCTTCAAAATCACTTGCATAATATGTAGGTTTTATGAAAGTATCATTACATTTTCCCAGTCTATTAAACCATATAGAATCTATACCATAGTTATTAGCTCCCAATATATCAGAACTTAAACTATCTCCTATCATCAAGACTTCATTTTTATTAAACCCCAAATCTTTTTCTATAATCTCAAAAAATTCCTTAGATGGTTTATTTTTTCCAATTTATTGAGATATATATACTTTTTTAATGTATTTTTTAATATTCAAATTATTTAATCTATTATTTTGTATTTCTGTTAATCCATTAGTCGCTGCATAAATATTATATCTTCTGTATAATTTTTCTAATAACTTACTAGCCCCATCTATTTCTATTCCTTGCTTTCCTAATATTTTAGAATATTTTTCAGATCATTCTTTTCCATCTTTTTCTATGCCAAAATGATTAAATACTATAGAAAATCTAGTTTTAATTAATTCTTCAAAATAAATTGAATTTTTTTCTAATTTTTTCCATATTTTTTTATTTTCTATTTTATATAACGATTTAAATTCTTCAATATTTTTAACTCCTTCTCCAATAAAAATTTCATTTAAAGCATTATCTTCTGCTTTATCAAAATCAAGTAATGTATTATCTAAATCAAATAATAATATTTTATACATTTTACTCCTTTACTTTAAAAACACTCTTAATAAAATTAAGAGCGTTTCACACTATGCTGTTGTTTTTGCTATTTCATATAATTTTTCATATTCTTTAGCAGATCTGTCCCATGAATTATTAATTAACATATTTCTTTTAACAAGTTTATTCCAAACTTCTTTTTTATCATAGTATATATGTTCTGCATATCTTATAGTATTTAACATATCATCTGCATTAAAATTCGTAAATGAAAATCCGTTACCTTCATCAGTGTACTCATTATATGCTTTAACTGTATCTCTTAATCCTCCAGTTTCTCTAACTAAAGGTATCGTACCATATCTCATGGCTATCATTTGTGATAGACCACATGGTTCATATCTTGAAGGCATTAAAAATAGATCCGATCCAGCGTATAATAAATCTGCTATTTCTTCTGAATATCCTATATATGCCTTAAATTTTTTAGGATATTTATATTCTAAATATTTATAATAATCCTCATAATATTTAGAACCTGAACCAAGTATTACAAATTGCACTGAATCATTTTTAAGTATTTCTTCTATTCTTGATGATACTAAATCTAAACCTTTACCTTCAACTAATCTTGAAATTAATGTGATAAATAAAGTACCGTCTTGTTTAAAATCAAATATTTCCTGAATTTTTCTTTTATTCAATAATTTTTTATCTAAATTTTCACTATCGAAATTAATAATTTTATCATTTATCACTGGATTATATATATCATAATCTATTCCATTTAAAATTCCATAAATTTGTTTATATGATGTTAACCATTCTAAACCTTCTGCAAAATATGGATACTTTATTTCTTCAGCATAACTTGGGCTTACAGTGTTTACAACATCTGCAAAAGTAATTCCTATTTCCATAAAATTTAAAAAACTACTATTTCTATAATAACCTAATCTATCAAATGAATAATTATTAAATCTTCCTTGATACATTAAATTATGTATTGAAAACACTACTCTCATATCCCAATAATAAGGATCATGTTTATATCTATTTTTTAAAAAATATGATAAAGGTCCAGTTTGCCAATCATTACAATGTATAATATCAACTCGCAATCCTATATTCTTCAGAAAAATTAATGTTGCTTCACAAAAAAGTGCATATTGATAATCTTCATCCAAATCACCATATACTCTTTCTCTTTCATAAAATGTCCTATTTTCTATGAAATAATAATTAATTTTATCATCACTATTATACTTAACTAAATTAAATATTTCTCCATTTATTTCAGTTGTGCTTACAAAATACATTTTTTCTAAAAATTTCAAAGGAATTTTATCATATTTAGGCATAATAACTGAGATATCATGTCCTAAATTTTCCATTTTTTTAGGTAATGCTTGTAATACATCTGCAAGTCCTCCTGTTTTAAAAAAAGGATAAACTTCTGATGCTACATATACAATTTTCATATAACTCCTATTCTCTACTTCTTAATTGTTGCTCCACTATGTATATAGTTAGCCTCATTTAACATGTTAACTTTAGAAAATATTCTAACATTTCTTTCAACTATTGTACTATTTCCTAATTTAGCACTTTTTCCAATTACACTGATTCCTTTAGATAATAAATCAGGTTTTTCAATATTTGGACTATAATCATCTCCATGTCCTATTAATGAATTTTTACCTATATATACATTTTTATCTAGTATAACTGTGTCTAAATGTGTATTTTCATCTACATATGTATTAGAAAATATTATACTATTTCTAACTGTAGCTCCTTTTCTAATAGTAACACCAGGTCCTAATACTGAATTTTCAACTCTACCTTCAATTTTACAACCGTTACAAATTAATGAATTTAAAACACTTCCTGTAACACCTATTCTTACAGGTGCCATATCTTCACTTCTTGTATAGATTTTCCAATTAGGATCATATAAATTTATACCTATTTCTTCAGATTTTTTTATTAAATCTAAATTAGCTTCTAAATATGAATCATATGTTCCTACATCCATCCAATAAGAATCATAGTAGTGTACAAAAACCCCTCTTTGATCTTCTATTAATTTAGGTATTATATGTTTACCAAAATCTAAATCTGGTATATCACTTTCTTCAATATATTTAATCAATGTTTCTGTATTAAATATATAAATTCCCATGGAAGCAAAATTACTCTTAGGATGTTCTGGTTTTTCTTCAAAACTTAATATCTTATTATTTTCATCTACCTCAAAAATACCAAATCTTGATGCTTCTTCATAAGGTACATTAATTGCAGCTATAGTTAATTCTGCATTATTTTTCTTATGTTCTTCTAACATCCATAAATAATTCATCTTATATATATGATCCCCAGATAAAATCAACACATATTTAGGTGACTTATTTTTAATAAATGCTAAATTTTGTCTTATAGCATCTGCAGTTCCTTCATACCACGATTGTCCTTTTAAAGTTTCATGTGGTTGTAACAATGTAATACTAGAATCTCTTCTATCAAAATCCCATGGTTTACCTGAACCTATATGTTCATTTAATGATAAAGGCAAATACTGAGTTAGTAATGCAACATCATATATACCCGAATTAGAACAATTACTAAGTGTAAAATCTATTATTCTAAATTTACCAGCAAATGGTACACTTGGCTTAACTCTTTCTTCAGAAAGAATATCCAACCTAGATCCACGACCACCAGCCAAAATCATCGCTAATACTTCCATAAATTTCACATCCTTCATTTCTATATATTAAATTATAACTTAAATTCATGAAAAGTCAAACTATATTATTTTTTATATTAATTATACACACTAAATAAAAATAACATAAGGGCTTTTGATGAAAAAGTTAAAATAAAGAAAAGGCAACTATTATCAGCAAGATTGGTTTATGTAACAAGAAAAGAAATAAAAAAATACGTTCAATGGTGTAATCATGAACGTATTAAAAAAGTTTGGATACTCATCAACTGTGCAGTATAGCTTGAAATATTTAAATAAATAATTCTTTTTTTAAGTATGTACTTAACAGGTGCTAGTATCCTCCTTTATTAGTAAAAACTACTTTGCTTAGCAAATTCCTCATATACAGAAGTATAATCTCTCTTATTTTTCGTATACAAAGTCAACTTTTTATCATACAAAAACAAAATCTCATCTGAAAAATTAACAGCAATATCCAAACTATGTGTTGAATATAAAAGCATCTTTTTTTGTTTTATAAAACTTCTAAAAAAATTTCTTATAGGATGAATAACAAGTCGATCTATTCCATTAAAAGGTTCATCGAATATAAAATTTGTTACTCCAGATACTATAGCTCCTAACATATATATTTTTTGTTTTGTTCCAAATGAACATTCTCCTATTTACTTCCCTAAATCATTTTTCAATTTAAACACATTTACATAATATTCAAAATTTAATCCTTGTAACTCAAACTCACTATTATATATCTTTTTAATAAATGTTAAATATTCCTTAACATAGTAATTAGAAAAATAATCTTTGCGATCAGGAATGTAAAATAACTTATATCTAGATAAAAATCCATCAATAAAAACATTACCAAAATCTCTATATAATGATGACGAAATAGCATTAAGTAAAGAAGTTTTCCCCTCTCCATTCTTTCCAACTAAAGCGTAGATACTTCCATTTTTAAAATCAAATGAAATATCCTCTAAAATAGTTCTATCATCATAACATTTATTTATACTTTTAACTTCTATCATTAACTAATTCTTCCCAAATATCAATATCCAAAAATATTTAGAACTAATCTGAGATATTAAAATCAAACATATTTTTGGTAGGTTACCATATAACAACTCTGATGTTTTATCAACTTTCTTCTTCATTAAAAAATCTAATATAGTACCGAAAACTGAATATACTGGCGTTAAAAAAAATATAATAATATATCCATAGTAAACAGTTTCTTTATCTAAGTATCCAAATAAAACAAAAAAACTGTATAAAATAGTTACCACTACAGTTTGAATAATAGATGACACTATAATCTTACTTATCATCATTTTCCATTTGTAAATTGGAAAAAATTTATAAATATAATCACTCTCTGAAGACCAAGACGTTATTGCAAAAGTATTATTAGCAACAATAAAATTTATAATTAGTATAAAAATCATCTTAGCATTAATACCTCTGCTATAATACAATCCTAACATAACTATACTAGAAATAACCAATTGGATTAATGAAGGAAAAAGGAATTTATATATTTTCATATATCGTTTTAATTCCATAGTCAAATAAATATTTCTACCAACACAATCTAAAAATTTGTACTTATTTTTTCTAATACTTTGATATTTATCTACAGTACTAATATTATTAATTAGTTTATTGTAAATAACCTTATAAAAGTATTCATCTCTTCTCAATAAAAATAATACTGTTAGTAATATTATTGTAAACATATATATATTTATATATTCTATATTTACAACCGAACAAACAAAAATAACCATAATACTTAATATCTTTTCAAAAACTATAACACCAGATTGTTTTAAATTAATATGGTATATTATTTTTAAGACTATTTGTAAAATAAATAAATTCAAAATACTCTCATTAATTAAAAATAAAAAGATATTTTTTACAGCCAATAACCAGTTCGTCCCAATTATAAGTAGTGATATTAAGTATGAAATAGAAACTGTGAGTATATAACTATATACTCTTCTAATTTCTAAAAATAAAATCGTTTCAAATTTTAACGGTAAAAAAGCCAAAATCTCAAGCTTTTCGTTTAAGAAGATATTTTTAAAAAATATTCTTATAGATACAAGAATAAGTAATGTAAAGTAGATTTTAAAAACTATTTCATCTAATCTATAAAATACAATAAATTTCATTTTTTCAAGGTACAAAATTATAGACGTTAAATAAATAATTGAAAATAAAAGTAATATTTTTCTTAAAGCCAAAAATTTTTTTTGATTAAAATGAAACCTCATTTAATTAATCCTATATAATATACCAGCGAAACAATAGAAATAATTCCTAATATGATTGTGTTTACTTTATTTATCCTTTTTTGCAATACAAACGTGAACTCAATACAAACCAATATAACTGGGGGTATAAATACACCAATCAACTTTGGAATATATATTTACTTACTTCCTTGATGTAAAACTGGTATAACATCTGGAAGAAAAAAATAAAGTATAGCAAATGCAAAAAATGTACATACAATAATCATAATATTGTATATAGCGTATCTCTCATTATATTCTGTCATTTTCATACCAAAAAATTTTCTCAATAATTCTCTTATAAACATACCTTTATTCCTCCTATAATACATTATAATATCAGTTTTTATATATGTCATAACTAATGAACTAAAAAAAGATGATCCTCTTAGACACTAATCCTTTACAATTTCACCATATAAAGTCCTAAATTTACTCTTTATTTTTTACAGCATAATAGTTAGCCAATAAAACACCAATAACATACAATAATGGAAGATTAAATAAAAAATGAGGGTATTTTTCACAATATTATGTGTTTTTTACCCTCTTAAATACTAATTTTAAACTATTTCACCATATAAAGTCCAAGTTTTACATTCATTTATTTTAACATTTACGAAACTACCTCTGTATAATTTATTATCTCCACTAAATAATACTACTTTATTAGTTGAAGTTCTACCTGTAAGTATTTCCCTGTTTTTCTTACTTGGTCCTTCAACTAAAACCCTAACCACTTTACCAAGATATTTAACACTTTCTTTATATGCACATCTATCCTGTAAATTATTTAATTTTTGTAATCTTTCCTTTTTTATTTCCTCTGCAACTTGTTCTTCCATAATTGCTGCCCTCGTACCTTTTCTTATTGAATACATAAAAATATAGGCATTTTCAAATCCAACTTTTTCTACTACATCTAAAGTATCTTTAAAATCTTCATCAGTTTCTCCAGGAAATCCTACTATGATATCTGTAGTTAAAGAAACTCCAGGTATTCTTTCTTTTATTTTATTTGCAAGTTCTATAAATTGCTCTTTAGTATATCCTCTTATCATTTTCTTCAATATTTTAGTTGATCCTGATTGTAAGGGCATATGTATACATCTAGCTATTTTCTCATTTTTAGCTATCACATCTATAACATCATCTGTAAAATCTTTTGGATGTGGTGATGTAAATCTTAAAATGTATTCACCTTCTATCTTACAAATTTCTTCAAGTAATTTTGCAAAATTATCTCCATTTTTAGATTTTTTACCATAAGCATTAACATTTTGCCCAAGTAATACTATTTCTTTAGCACCTTTTTTTAAATAATGTCTAACATCAAGTAAAATATCTTCCATTGGGACTGATCTTTCTTTTCCTCTTACATAAGGTACTATACAAAAACTACAACGCTTATCACAACCATAGCTTATTGATATTGAGGCAGTTTTATCACTTCCAAAATCAGCATCAAGCCTTGGTGGCAATTCATCTTCATTATCTGTATATACTTCATGTTCACTTTCATGTTTTAAAATTTTTTCTATGGCATCAGGTATACGTCCTATATTTTGGTTACCCATTACTATATCTATCATAGGGAATTTTTTAATAAGCTCAAAACCTGCTTCTTGAGCAAAACATCCTGTAATCCCTATTATAGTTCCTTTATTTTTCTTTAATTCTATCAATTCACCAAGTTTACCAAATATTTGTATAGCTGCACCTTCTCTTACCGTACATGTATTTAAAAATACTGCATCACAATCATCAATTTCATCTACAACTTGATATCCCATATTTTGAAATATCCTTTTAATTTTAGCACTTTCATTTACATTCATTTGACAACCATATGTAATTACTGTTGCTTTTTTCATAAATTCAACTCCTAATCCTTATTACAATACCATAATGTTAAGCCTATAATTATTCCTCCACCTATAAAATTCCCTATAGTAACAAACACAAAATTATATATTACATTTAATATTGTAATTCCTTCTAAACCATAAATTAATGCCAAAGGTAAATAAAGCATATTTGCTACAACGTGATCATAACCTAAAATTATAAATAACATTATAGGAAACCAAATACCAAATAATTTTGATATACCATCTTTTGCTATGTATCCAAGTAAACTAGCTCCACAAACTAATACGTTACATAATATACCTTTTAATATTAAATCATACATATCTGTATGTACCTTATGTTCTGCTAAATGACCTAAAAAAGTAATACCTGCCTCACTTAAAGTATGAGTTTCATATGAAATATATGCTACTGCTATTGAACCTATTAAATTAAATATCCAAACTATTGATAATATTTTAAACATTTTTAATATACTAATCTTATTTTCCACATAACCTACAGTCATCATACAATTACTAGTGAATAATTCTAAACCAAGAAGTACTATTACTATTAATCCTACTGGAAATACAGAGGCTCCAAAAAATTTTGCAATACCTGCATTTGTTTCAATTAAATTTGCTACTGTAATAATATTTCCTACTGAACCAAATGCAATAAACATTCCTCCTAATATTGATAATAAAGCAAGTTTAATAAATGGTTTTTTCATTCTTTTTTCTGTAGCATGTATAACATATTCGATTAATTCCTTTTGTGTCTTTAACATAATATTGACAATATGATAATTATCATATCTCCTTTCTTTTTATTCAAAATAAATATATCACAAAAAAATACAAAATTCAACAAAATATATAACATTGTAAAAAAACATCAATAAAAATATTGATGCTTTTATTTGATATATAAAACAACAGGGCAATGATCTGAACCTTCAACCTTATCATGAATTTCTGCATCCACTAATCTATCTTTTAGTGAATCAGAAACACAAAAATAATCTATTCTCCAACCTGTATTATTTTTTCTTGCATTACCTCTATAAGACCACCAAGAATATGAATGTATTTTATCTGGATAAAAATATCTAAAAGTATCTATAAATCCACTTTCTACAAGTTCTGTAAATTTATTTCTTTCTTCTATTGTAAATCCAGCACTTCTTGTATTAGCTTTAGGATTTTTTAAATCTATTTCTTTATGAGCTACATTTAAATCTCCACATACTATAACTGACTTTTTTTCTTCTAAATTTTTTAAATATGATCTAAATTCATCTTCCCATACCATACGGTAATCTAATCTTTCCAACTCATTTTTAGAATTTGGAGTATAAACTGTAACAAAATAGTAATCTTCAAATTCAGCTGTTATTACTCTTCCTTCTTTATCATGTTCTTCTATTCCTATACCATAACTAACAGAAATAGGTTCAACATCTGTAAATATAGCTGTTCCAGAATAACCTTTTCTTTCAGCATAGTTATAATATGTATAATATCCCTCTAATTCTAAATCCAATTGACCTTCACTCATTTTTATTTCTTGTAAACCAATGATATTAGGTTTTTGTTCTTTAAAATAGTCTAAAAATCCTTTTTTAATACAAGCTCTTAAACCATTAACATTCCATGAAATATATTTTTTCATTATTCACCTCTTTAAATTATATAACTAATTATACTTTATTTAGAAATATATATCAAATAAAAAAATTGCTCTTACAAGCAATTATTTTATATATCTTACATTTTCATTATATACAAATCCTAAGTTTTTACTTTCTTTTTGAATTTTTATAACATTTGATATAGCCATTAATTCTGATTTAATTGAATCTATTTCTTTTTCTACTCTTTCAGCTCCTTTTATATTAGCATAATTTTCACGAGCTATGTTAGTTAAATTAAATTCTGTAACTATACTTACCAATGCTAAAGCTATTAATGGTAACATAAATAATGTTAATTTAAAAAATGCTACTTTTTCTAAATTAGCCTTTAATTTTCTTACTTTTATTAAACTTATTATCCCTTCATTTCTTCTTAATATTCTTTCTCTTCTCATTATTTAACTCCTTTAATAAACACTCTTAATTTTGCAGAATGTGCTCTATTATTCCTTTTTAATTCTTCTTCTTTTGAAATTATTGGTTTTCTTGTAAGTACTTTACCTTTTGATTTGTTACCACATTTACATATAGGTAAATCATATGGACATATGCAAGGGTTTTCATAATTTCTAAACTTTTCTTTTACTATTCTATCTTCTAAAGAATGAAATGTAATTACAAATAATCTCCCACCTGGATTTAACAACTCCATAGATTTATCTAATGCTTTTTCAAGCACTTCTAATTCTCTATTTACATAAATTCTAATTGCCTGAAATGTTCTTTTAGCAGGGTGTTTTTTCATACTTCTACCTATTGCTTTTATAACTATATCAGCAAGTTCTGTAGTTGTTTCTATATTTTTATTTTTTCTATATTCTAATATATATTTAGCTATTTTTCTTGATTTTGGTTCCTCACCATATTTATATAATATATTTGCTATCTCTTCTTCTGTAAAATTATTAATAACCTCATATGCACTAAGTTCCTGATTTTCATCCATACGCATATCAAGCCTTGCTTCTTTTCTATAAGAAAATCCTCTTTTATCATCATCTAATTGTTTTGATGATACTCCTATATCCATCAATATTCTATCAACTTTATCATAACCTGATAAATAAGCTACTACATCAAGATTTTCAAAATTATTCTTAAATATACTAACTTTGTTTCCAAACCTTTTTAATCTCTCGCTTGCATATTTTATTGCATTTTCATCTTGGTCTATAGCAATAAGTTTTGAATTATCCGTAGAATTTAATAAAATACCTTCGCTATGTCCTCCTCCACCAAGTGTGCAATCTACATATATCAAGTCTTTTTTTTCTATGATATTTTCTAAAACTTCATTGTATAGTACTGGTAAATGATATTCCATTTTATACCGTCCTTTTCTTAGAAGTCTATATCTATTTCTTCCATTATTTCATTTATATCTTCATCTTCTCTATAAATATCTAGTTTTTCACTATCCCATATTTCAATTTTATTTCCCATACCTATTACTGTGGCTTTTTTTGATAATTCGGCATATTTTTTTAAAGTTGATGTAACTGTAAGTCTTCCATGGCTATCAAGTTCTATTTCCTGTGCTGATCCTATAATAAATCTTTTAAATTTAGTCGCTTTTTCATCTGTTTGCTTAATTTTAGATAATTTTTCTACAATTTCTTTCCAGTTTTCAAGATTATATAAATCAATCTGTCCGTTAATACCTCTAGTTATATAGAAATTTTCTCCATTTAACAATTCTCTAAATTTAGCTGGTAACATTAAACGACCTTTAGTATCTACACTACAACTATATTCACCAATAAACACTCATTACACCTCCTTTTCAAAATTTACCACTTTAAACCATTTTTTACCACCTTTTACTAGTTTATACCACAAAAATCATTTAAAGTCAATATTTTTACTATTTCTTTTATTAAAAGACCGATAATATTTTAAAAGTGTGTGTGTAAATAAAAAGCCCTATAATTTTAATTATAGGACTAAATAATTATTTATTCTGAAATGTAATTTCTTGGTAAGCATTTTTCAATATTCCATATATTCTCAGCATAATCTAGTATAGTTCTATCTGAACTAAACTTACCTCCATTAGCTATATTTATCAATGATTTTCTTAACCAAGTTTTTTGATCTTTATAATCTTTACTAATTTTTTCTTGTGCTTTTCTATAATCTGCAAAATCTTTTAATACAAAGTATACATCTGCTCTATTTCCTTCAACACCATTTAATAATGAATTGTATAATTCTCTAAATATTCCTGTATGAGAATCATCATATGTACCATCAATTAATTGTTCAACTACCTTTTTAAGACCTTCCACTATTTCATAATCAACTCTAGGATCATATTTACCATATCCTTCAAGTCTTGCAACTTCATCAGCTTTTAGACCGAATATATATGCATTTTCTGTTCCAACTTCTTCAACTATTTCAACATTAGCTCCATCTAATGTTCCTAAAGTTAATGCACCATTTAACATAAACTTCATATTACCTGTACCTGATGCTTCCTTTCCTGCTGTTGATATTTGTTCTGAAATATCAGCTGCTGGAAATATTTTTTCTGCAAGCGAAACTCTATAATTTTCTAAAAATACAACCTTAATTTTATTATTAATACTTGTATCATTATTAATTATTTCAGCAACAGTATTAATAAGCTTAATAATACCTTTAGCTCTTCTATAACCTGGAGCTGCCTTTGCTCCAAATATAAATGTACGAGGTGTTACATCTAATAATGGATTTTCTTTTAATTTATTATATAAATCCATAATATGTAAAATATTTAACAACTGACGTTTATATTCATGTAATCTCTTAACTTGAATATCAAAAATTGAATTGACATCTACTTCTACACCTGTAGTATCTTTAATATATTTAGCTAATTTAATTTTATTTTCTTTCTTAATGTCAGATAATCTATTTAATACATTTTCATCATCTAAATATGCTTCTAATTTTTTAAGTTCTGCTAAATCAACTATCCATTTATCTCCAATTAATTCTGTTATTAATGAAGCAAGTTTAGGGTTAGCATTTAATAACCATCTTCTTTGAGTAACTCCATTTGTCTTATTTTGGAATTTTTCTGGATATAGTTCATACCAATCTTTTAATTCTTGATTTTTTAGAATTTCTGTATGTAATTGTGCAACTCCGTTTACAGCATGTGATCCAACTATAGCAAGCCATGCCATTTTAACTTTGTCTTCTCCTATTATACTCATTCTTTCAATCTTTTCATAATCTCCATTAACTTTTTGAGAAAGTTCTATTAAAAATCTTCTGTTAATTTCTTCAATTATTTGATAAATTCTTGGTAATAATGGTCTAAATATATTTATTTCCCATTTTTCTAAAGCTTCTGATAAAATTGTATGGTTAGTATATGCAAATACTTTCTTACAAATTTCCCATGCTTCATCCCAACTTAATTTTTCTTGGTCAAGTAATATTCTCATTAATTCTGGAATTGCAACAACTGGATGAGTATCATTTAATTGTATTGCAACTTTTTCTGGTAATATTGCAAAATTATTTCCAAATGTTGACTTATGTCTTCTAATAATATCTTGTAATGAAGCAGATGTAAAGAAAAATTGTTGTTTAAGTCTTAAAATTTTACCTTCTCTTTCTGTATCATTTGGATATAGTACTCTTGAAATATCTTGAGCCCTAACTTCTTTTTCAGAAGCTAAGATATAGTTTTGAGAATTAAATAATTTTAAATCAAATCCTTCAGGTGATCTTGCTTCCCATAATCTCAAAGTATTAATTACATTATTTCCATAACCAATTACAGGAACATCATATGCAACAGCTAATACATTTTCTGTATTCACTCTTTTGAAATATTCTTTCCCTACTTCATCTCTATGTATCTCTATATCTCCACCAAATTTAATTTCAAATACTCTATCTTCTCTTTTTATACACCAAGGTGTTCCATATTGTTGCCAATTATCTGGATATTCAACTTGAAATCCATTTTCTATTTTTTGTTCAAACATCCCATATTTATATCTTAATCCATATCCATGTCCAGGTAATCCTAAAGTTGCAAGTGAATCTAAAAAGCATGCTGCAAGTCTTCCTAATCCACCATTTCCAAGTCCAGCATCCATTTCATAATCTTCTAATTTATTAATATCTATACCTAATTCTTCTAATACTTCTTTCATAACATCATTATATCTCAAATTAATTAAGTTATTACTCATGTATCTTCCCATTAAGAACTCTGCTGATAAATAATACATTTGTTTAACTTGATCTTGTTGTCTAGTTTTTTTAGTATTGTACCAATGTTCAGTTATTTCATCCATAGTTGCTCTAGCAACTGCATAATATATCTCATATTCTTTAGCTTCATCTAGAGTTTTACTATACTGTCTTCTTAAAGATAATAGAATTTTATCTTTCAATATCTTTTTATCCATGATTTCCTCCAATAATAATATGACTACATTTTATAATATTCAGCTTGATTTGTCAAGCATTAAACCGTTTGCATAAAACTTATAAATTGGATTATAAAACAAATAAAAAATGTACATTTTATTTTTTATGTAAAATAAAAAAACTACACAATAAAATGTAGTTTTATATATAAATTATTTTGTTATTATTTTGCTTTTGAAACTTTTTCAGCGAATTTTTTACCAACTTTGAATTTTAACACTTTTTTAGCAGGTATTTTGATTTCTTTTTGAGTTTTAGGATTAATTCCTTCTCTTTCTTTTCTCTCTTGAACTTTAAATGATCCCCAACCAACGAATTGAACATCTTCACCTTTAATAACTAAGTTTTCAACTGTTTCTAAAAAAGCATTAACTAACTCTTCAGATCTTTTTTTAGTTTCTCCAGTTAATTTAGCGTATTCTTCAACAAATCCTTTTTTTGACATTAACATTTCCTCCTTGTTTTATAATCAATATTATTATACACTTTTTTTTTTCTTTGTCAAGTTTAAAGTAGTATAAATCTTTGATTTTATCGCATTTATCTAATAATATTATGTAAAATTGCAACAAACAAGAATAAAAAAGCAACATATTCTGTAAACTTTTCTATACCTTCTTTTTCTTGGTCTAATACATTCGCAGTTTTAGCGATACCACGACTTCTATCTGGTTGAATTAAAATAACTCCTATTAAAATAACTGCTAATATTACTAATAAGACTACTAATAATGTTTTCATTATTCAATCCTCCTTATATTTGAGAACCAGCTTCTACAAGTTTAGCAAAACTAACAGGTTCTAATGCTGCTCCACCAATTAATCCACCATCAATATCATTTTGTGACATTAATTCTAATGCATTTTCAGGCTTCATAGATCCTCCGTATTGCACAGTTATTTCATTTGCAATTTCAGATCCATACATATCTACTAATAAATTTCTAATAAAAGCGTGAACTTCTTGTGCTTGTTCAGCATTTGCTGTTTTACCAGTTCCAATTGCCCACACTGGTTCATATGCTAATACTACTTTAAGTATACCTTTTTCACAAACGTCTTTTAATCCTTCTCTTAATTGCTCTTCAACAACTTTTTCAGTTATGTTAGATTCTCTTTGTTCTAAAGTTTCACCAAAACATAATATAGGTCTTAAGTCATTATGTATAGCTGCAAGAACTTTTTCATTAATAAATTTATTACATTCTTTATAGTATTCTCTTCTTTCAGAATGTCCCACTAATACATATTCAACACCTAAATCTTTTAACATTAAAGGAGAAATTTCTCCAGTGTATGCTCCACTGTCTTTAGGATTCATGTTTTGAGCTGCAATTTTAATATTAGAATTTTTTGTTTCTCTAACAGCAGTTTCTAAGCTTGTAAATGGTGTTGCTACAACTATTTCAACGTTTTTTCCTTCTACTAATGGTAATAATTCTTTAAAGAATTTTTCTGTTTCAGTTCTAGTTTTATTCATTTTCCAGTTTCCTGCAACGATAATTTTTCTCATTTTATTCCTCCATTTTTTTCATTCTATATGTAATAATATCATATTTCACTTAGCTTGTAAATAGTCAAAACCTCGTGTTTACTTAATTAATATAAATTTTTCAATCATATCTGCAAGTATACCTTCATCATTACTTACTCCTACATAATCAGCCATTTCTTTTATTTCTAATTTAGCATTACTAGGTGCAACTTTAAACTCACTTGCTTCAAATAATGGTATATCATTATAGCTATCCCCAACAGATATAGTGTCCTTTTTATCCATACCTAATATATCTAATAGCTTATGTAATGTTTTCCCTTTATTTATATTCTTATTTACTATTTCTAAAAATATAGGGAATGATTTAGCGAAAAATAATTTTTCTGAAAACTTACTTTTTTTAAGTATGTTTTCATGATTAAGTAAATTTTCTGGACTAGATAATAACATACATTTAACAACATTATCAAAATCTATTTCTTCTATATCATTTATTATTTTAGCTTTTCCTTCTGTAATATCTATCTCAACACTTGTATATTCATTAATTTCATTTACAAATATAGTGTCTCCATTGTATGTTAAAAAAGATAAATTATTTTCCATAGCATAGTTATATATACCTATAATATCTTCCTTATCCATACCTACTTCATATATTTTTTCCCAATTTTTACAATCTATTATTTCTCCACCATTAAATGATATTATATATCCACCAAATTTATCCATTTTAAGTTGTTTAGCAAAATCAATCATGGCATAAGTTGGTCTACCGCTTGCTAGAACAAATATATTCTTTTCTTCTTGTAATTTTAATATAAATTCTATATTTCTTTCTGCAATTTTATGTTCACTATTTAATAAAGTCCCATCCATATCTGTTGCAATAAGTTTTATCATATATTCTCCTTCTCTAACCTTTCAACAAGTTATATGTTTCAATAGAAATCATCAATTCTTCATTTGTCCCTATTTTAAATATACTTGTTTTTGAAGCTTCTGTACTTAAATCTACATCTCCAGATTGTCTTATCTTATTTTTTTCATAATCAAGATTTACTCCTATAAAATCTAAATTTTCACATACTTTTTGTCTTGTTTCACTTGAATTTTCTCCTATACCACCAGTGAAAATAATTGCATCAACACCTTGTAAAAGAACATAATATGAACCAATATATTTTTGTATACTATATGTCATCATATCAAAAGCCAATTTTGCTCTCTCATCACCATTTAACATAGCTTCTGTTAATTCCCTATTATCAGAACTTTTACCAAATATTCCTAAAACTCCTGATCTTTTATTTAATTTTTGACTCATTTCTTCAATAGACAAATTATATTTTTCCATAATATATAAAATTATAGATGGATCAATATCTCCACAACGAGTTCCCATTACAAGACCTGCAAGTGGTGTAAATCCCATAGATGTATCTAAAACTTTACCATCTTTAATAGCTGTAATTGAAGCACCATTACCCAAATGACAACTTATTATCTTATATCCCCCATAAGGTTTTTTAACTCCTTTTTCAAGTAATAACTTTTCAGCAACCTTAGATACATACTTATGACTAGTCCCATGGAAACCGTATTTTCTAATTTTTAATTTTTCATATTCTTCATAAGGAATTGCATACATATATGATTTAGCTGACATACTCGAATGAAAAGCAGTATCAAATACAGCTACATTAGGTGTTTTAGGTAATAATTCTCTCATTACCTTAATTCCCATAATATTAGCTGGATTATGCAAAGGTGCTAATGATGAAATATTTTCTAGTAAAATTATATTTTTATCATTTATTAATAGTGGTTCTACAAAATCTTCTCCTCCATGTACTACTCTATGACCTATAGCCTGTATTTGACTTACATCATCAAAAACTCCAAATTCATTGTCCACTAGTACATTTAAAACAAATTCTAAAGCTCTTTTATGATTAGGAAATAATTCCGGAACTTTGTCTATTTTATTATTTTTAACAAAATTTTTAATACTAAATCTTGAATTTTCTATACCTATTCTTTCACATAAACCTTTTATCATTATTTTTTCAACAGCAGTATCAATTACAGAGAATTTTAAAGATGAACTACCACTATTTAATACTAATATTTTCATAACTTCACCTCTTATATTATTTCTAAAATAACCTTTTCTATTCTTTTATTATTTACTTTAAGTATTTTTATTTTAAACTCATCAAAAATTATATCATCTATTTTATTATCCAAAGGTATAAATCCTAATTTTTCAATCAATATTCCATTTAATGAATCATAATGATTAGATTCAATATTAAAATTAAAATAATCATTGAAATCATTTAAACTTATAGATGAATTAATCATGTATTTATTCTCAGATATCTTTTGAATATCTTCATTTTCTAAGTCATATTCATCATTAATATTGCCAACTATTTCTTCAAGTAAATCCTCTAGTGTAACTATACCTGATACACCACCATATTCATCAATTAATATTGCAATATGTTTTTTTAAGGTTTTCATTTCTACAAATAATGCCTGTATTTTTTTAGTTTCAGGTACAAAATACGCTTCTTGAAGAATTTCATTAATTTTAATATTTTCAAAACCAACCTCATATGCTTTCTTTAGTAAACTTTTAGTATGTAAAATACCAACAATATTATCTAAATCTTCTCTATAAACTGGTATTCTAGAAAATCTAATTAAGTCATCAAATGAAAATATTTCTTGAACATTAGAATCAATATCTATTGCAAACATTGAAGTCCTAGGTATCATAATTTCCCTAGCCACCTTGTCTTCAAAGTCTATTATTCTTTCTATCATTGCTCTTTCTGTATCTTTAATATCACTATCATTTACTATCATTTTTATTTCTTGTTTACTTACAATTTCTAAATTATCATTTTCATTAATTTTAAATATTCTTAAAAATAAATTGGTCGAAAAAGATAATACCTTAATAAAAGGTATAAATAATTTGTACACAAACAATATTATATTTATATTAGCAAGAGCAATTCTTTCAGGATTTAAAAGTGCTAACCTTTTAGGTATTAACTCACCAAATACTAAAGATAAATATGATAACATCAATGTTACAAGTACCACAGATACTTGCTGATAATATGGAAAAGACAGCTTATTTAAAAAAAAAGCTAAAAAGTCCGATAATGAAATTGCTGCTGAAGCCGATGCTAAGAATCCAGCTAAAGTTATTCCTATTTGTATAGTAGATAACAAATTAGATGGCTCTTCCATAAGCTTTTCTAATTTTAAAGCCTTCTTATTTCCTTCATCAATTAATATTTTTAATCTATTTTTATTAATAGAAATTATTGCCATCTCACTTCCAGAGAAAAAAGCATTAATTAATATCAATATTATTATTAATAATATCTGGGGCAATATGGACGATCCTGTATTCATTTATTTCACACTCCTATTTTATTGACTGCATTGCTAGATATGCTGCTCCATAAATTCCTGCATCATTACCAAGTCTTGCGATTTTTATTTCAATATTTTTCTCAATAGACCTAATTAAGTACTCAGGTAAATATTTCTTTATTTTATCTATCAAAAATTCTCCAGCAAGTGCAACTCCACCACCTATAATTACTATATCAGAATCAAGTATAGAAAGAGATGACCCTATTCCCATAGCAAGATATTCTGCTGTTTCTTCAACTATATCTATAGATAATTTATCTCCCTGTTTTGCACATTCAAAAACATCTTTTGCTTCTGGTGTTCTATCTTTGGTTAAATTATATAACATATTATTTTTATTAACTTGCAATCTATCCTTAGCTATTCTTTCAATACCTGTCGCTGATGCATAAGCTTCAAAACAACCCCTTTTACCGCAACCACATAATCTACCTTTTTTCTCTAAAGAAATATGTCCAATTTCTCCTGAGGCACCATTTTTCCCTGAAATAATTTCACCATTTACTACTATTCCTCCACCAATTCCAGTTCCTATTGCCATACCTAAAACATTTTTATATCCCTTTGCTGCACCAACCCATAATTCTCCAAGTGTAATAATATTAACATCGTTATCTATGTATACTGGTCTTGATAATTGATTTTCAAATTCAATTGCTAAATTTAAATTTTCAGGCCAAGAAAAATTAGCCCACATTAATACTGTTGATTTATTAACAGTCGGTCCAGGAACACCTATTCCTAATGAAATAAAATCATCATAATTTATTCCATTTTTTTCTAATCCAGATTTTATGCAGTCCGATAATTTTTTGACTGTTTCTTTATATCCTAAATCAGATTCAGTTTTAACTATTACTGAATAGACAATATTACCATTTTCATCTAAAATACCTATTTTTGAATTTGTTCCCCCTAAATCAATTCCACCATAATATTTCATTTTTACCTCCATTACATATCTAACACTATTGTTTTTATTTTTGTCATTGAAAGAATACTATGTCTAATTCCTTGCACACCAGCTCCAGAATTTTTAATTCCTAAAAATGGGAAATTATCTGGTCCACGTTGTGTCTTATTATTAATATGCACTGTTCCAACTTCTAATTCATTTGCAAACTTAAATGCTTTTTCAATACTATTTGTAAAAATAGAACTTTGTAATCCATATTCTGATTTATTTGCTATATCTAATGCTTCATTTTCACTCTTTACTCTAATAATTGGTAAAACTGGTCCAAATGGTTCTTCCCAAGCTATATCCATTTCAACATTTACATTATCAAGTAAAATTGGATACATTAAATTTTTTTCTCTTTTAATTTCCGTTAACGCTTTAGCTCCTTTTTTTATTGCATCTACAATTAAATTTTCAACAAAAATTGCACTCTTTTCATCAATTAAAGGTGTTATAACAACATCTTCAAAAGGATTTCCAACTTTTAAGTTCAATATTTTATTTTTAATTTTTTCAACTAATTCATCTGCAACATTTTCCATTACTAAAACTCTTTTTATTGCAGTACATCTTTGTCCTGAATATGAAAATGCTCCTGAAACAATATCATTTGCAGCTTTATCTAAATTAGCATCTTCAAGTACTATTGCAGCATCTTTTCCTCCAAGTTCTAGTAATATTGGTTTCATTTTTGCTTGAATACCTATTCTCTCACCAACAGCTGTACTTCCAGTAAAGTTAATAAAATCTATTTCCTTGTGAGTATTTAAATAATCTCCAATTTCTGAACCTTTACCAGTTACAACTTGTAATACTCCTTCTGGTATTCCTGCTTTTTCAAAACATTTTACTAATTCTATAGCCGATAATACTCCTTGGCTTGCAGGTTTAAATACAACTATATTTCCAGAAATTAATGCTGGAACAATTTTAGAAGCTGCTAAATTAACAGGATAATTAAATGGAGATATAGCTAACACAATACCTACAGGTTCTCTTCTAACAATAGCAACTTTATTTTTAGAAGTTTCATCGTAATTTTTACCTTCATAAACTTCTCCAAAAATTCTCATTCCTTCTTCTGCTGAATATTTAATTAATCCCACTGTTCTTTCAATTTCAGTTAAAGAATCTTTAAATGGTTTAGAAATTTCTTTACTCATCAAGGTTGCAATTGCTTCCTTATTTTCTTCTAAAATATCAGAGGCTCTATACATGATTTCCAATCTTTTAGCAGTAGATAATTCTTTCCATTCTTTAAATGATTTACGTGCATTAATATATATTCTATCAACATCTTCTTGACTCATTTTTTTTACACTACCTAATATAGTCCCATCTACTGGAGATAATACATTAATTTCCATTATTTATACCATCCATATATTTTATTATTTCTTCTACTATTTTATCTTTATTTAACTCAAATAAAATATCATGTCTTGCTTTTTTAACTTTTAAAAATTTAATATTATTTTTACCATTATTTATTTTTTGCATATATTTTTTTAGTTTTGTTTCAGATACCAATGCATCCCTAGTTCCAAATACTATAAATATATTAGCATTTTCACTAATTTTTTTGATATTTGATTTTACAAATGCAGTAAGTGATAACACATTATTATATGATCTTGCAGAAGCTTGTTTTAAATAATTTTCATCATTTAAATATGACATTACAACTTCTTTATCTCTATTTAGCCAAGATGATTTACCTTCTTTAATAAAAGATCTATTAAGTGTTTTCATCATGAATTTAGTGACAAGACTATTTTTTAATCCAAGTTTCATTTCTATTTTAGTTATTATTCTACCCATAAAAATTGAAAATCTCTTTTCTATAGGCATTGAAATTAATATAGAATTTTTTAATTGCATGTCTTCTTGTAAATATAGGGATAATAACCCTCCAAGTCCTTTACCTATTAGAAAAATATTTTCATTAGATGTATCATTAAGTTTATGTTTAATAAATAATTTAATATCATTTAAAACACCTGTAATACCTTTATCTCCAAAATCTGCAACATTTCCTTTTCTAAGCTCTCCATGTCCTCTATATTCAAAAACATATACATCATATCCTGCTTCATTAAGTTTAGTTGCAAATTCATAGTATCTATCTATATATTCATATAATCCATGTAACATTAATATTTTTTTTGTATTACCACTTTCAAATGAAGTATACGGAATTTTTAAACCATCAAAACTTTCAAAATATTCTTTATTCATTATCTTCATTCATTTTCTCCTTTAAATAATTTTAATGTCATTGCATTTAATAAAATACATATAGAGCTTAAACTCATAGCAAATGCTGCAAACATTGGATTTAATGCTAAACCAAATTTAACAAATAATCCCATAGCTAATGCAATACCTATAATATTATATATGAAAGCCCAAAAAAGACTAAATTTTATATTTTTTATAACAGAATTACTTAGATTGATCGCATTAATTATATCTATAAGTCTTTGTTTCATTAATACTATATCCGATATTTCCATAGCGATATCTGTAGATCCACCTATACTTATTCCAATATCTGCTTTAGCTAAAGCAGGTGCATCATTAATTCCATCACCAACCATTATAACCTTATTATTCTTTTGTAAATTAACTAATATATCATATTTTTCATTTGGTAATAAGCCTGCATAAACCTCTTCTATCCCAACTAATTGTGCTACATATTTAGCTGTTTCTATATTATCTCCTGTTAACATAATAGGTTTAATATTCCTATTTTTCAATTCTTCAATAGTTGCTTTTGCATCTTCTCTAATTTCATCAGCTATGGTTATTATAGTAACAAGTTCCTTATTAATAGATACTAAAATAACAGTTTTACCTTGTTTTGAAAAGTTTTCAATATCATTAATATATTTAGATAAATCAACATCTCCTTCTAGCATCATTTTTTCATTTCCTATTAATAATTCATCATTTTTAATTTTAGCATTAATTCCTCTACCCTCAATTTGAGTAAAATCATCAATATTAACCATATTAACATTTAAATTCTCGCAATAATTTACTATAGATGTTGCAAGATGATGTTCTGATTTTTTTTCAGAAGAATATATATATTCTATTACTTTATTATCATTTAAAATAGAGACAAAATCAATTACCTTAGGCTGTCCTTTAGTAAGTGTCCCTGTTTTATCCATTAATATTATACCTGCTTCTTTAATAATTTCAAGAAGTTCTGCTCTTTTAAAGAGTATTCCTATTTGAGAACCTTTTAAACTACCTATCATTATTGATATTGGAGTTGCAATCCCCAATGCACAAGGACATGAAATTACAAGTACAGAAATAGCTCTATTAATTGCAATTGAAAAATCATTTCCCACTATTAACCAAAACATAAAAGTTAAAATTGAAATAACAAATATTATCGGAACTAAAACTCCGCTTATCTTATCTGCTAATTTTGCAATTGGAGCTTTACTTGTAGTTGCCTCTTCAACAAGATCAATAATTTTTGCTATTATTGTATCATTATTTTCTTTATTAACCTTTACTTTTAAATATCCTTTTTCAATAATACTTGATGCTATTACTTCATCATTAATATTTTTTTCTATTAATTTGCTCTCACCTGTTATAGCTGATTCATTTACATAAGCTTTTCCTTTTAAAACTATACCATCGCAACTAATTATTTCTCCTGTTTTAATTAAAACTTCATCATCTATTTCTAAATCTTCTACATCTATTATTATTTCTTTACCTTCTTTAATTATTGTTGCCTTTTTAGGAGTCAAATTAATCATTTTAGTAATGCTTTTTGTAGCATTTTTTTTAATTCTACTTTCTATATACTTCCCTATACTTACTAGAGTTAATATTACAACTATAGATTCAAAGTATAAATCATGATTTTTACCTTGAATAACATTATATATACTATATACAAAAGAGGCAATTGTACTTACTGCTATTAAACTTGACATATTAGAGTTATTATTTTTAAGTGCTATAAATCCTGAAAAATAATAAAATTTATACATAAACATTACTATTGTAGTTATAATAATCTGTATTAAATATGAATAATTTATCTTTTTAAAACCTAACATATATCCCATAGATAAATACATTATTACTATACTTAATAATATTGAAATTATTAAAATAATACTACTATATTCTTTTTTTTCTTCTACAATATTTTCTCTATTTTTATTATTATCTATTTTTTCTATTCCATAACCTATTTTATCTACTACTTCAACTATTTCTTCAATACTAATAAGTTTTTCATCATATATTACTGACATTTTAGAAGTAATAAGATTAATATTAACTTTTTCTATTCCTTCTAATTTCTCGAGATTTTTATTAATATTTAAAGCACAATTTGTACAATGCATACCTATTATATTAAATTTTTCTCTTTTCATATATCTCCTTAATTCTAAGAATATTTTCTATATTATATCACAAAAGAAAGTATTAGTATATATTAAAAAGATGTGAACATAGTTCACATCTTAAATAAAATTACATATTATTTTTTACTAAAGTATTTAATTCTTCTTTTGTTTTAAATCCTAATTCTGTTGCAACTTTTTCTCCATCTTTAACTACAAATAATGTAGGTATACTTCTTACTCCGTATTCTCCAGCTAAATCAGGAAATTGATCAACATCTATTTTAACTATTGGAAAATCAGCTTCTTCACTTAATTCATCTAAAACTGGTCCAAGTCTTTTACATGGTCCACACCAAGTTGCAAAAAAGTCTACTAAAACAACTTTTTCTTTACTATAAATTTCTTTTAATTGCTCTACAGCACCTAAATGTAATACTTTACTCATTGTTGTTTCCTCCTAAAATAATTATTTTGCTCCCAATGCAGTCATAGTGAAATAGTTATATGGTTTATTAAAGTGAGGTAAGAAGAATATATCAAGTAACTTAAATTTATCTATAGTTACTTTCTCTTGAATTGCAAGTGAGAACACATGTAATCCAAGTGAGATATCTAATGTAGAAGCCATTTGAGCTCCTAAAATTCTTCTATTTTTCTTATCATAAACTACTTTAACTGTTACTGCATCATTTTCAGTTTTCATAAATTCAGGTTTTTGATTATCTGTAAATGTAGTTGTTTCAACTTCAAATCCAAATCTCTTAGCATTTTCTTCAGATAATCCTGTAGAAACCATGTTTAATCCGTAAACAGAAATTCCATTTGAACCTTGAACTCCTATTCCTTCTAATTTAGTTCCACATACATTATGAGCTGCTACTATACCACTTCTTACAGCATTTGTAGCAAGGGCAATATAATTAACAGCATCTATAGCGTTATCATATATAGTCGCACAATCTCCTATAGCATAAACATCTTCTTGAGAAGTTTTTTGAGTTTTATCAACTAAGTATGCTCCATTTCTAAATAATTCAACTTTTCCTTTTAATAAGTCTGTGTTAGGTCTAAATCCTGCACATAATATTACCATATCTGTTGCATATTCAGATTTATCAGTTATTATAGATGAAACTTTACCGTCCGTTCCTTTAATTTCTTTTAACATTTCTCCAAATGATAACTCAATACCATGACTTGCTAATTGTTCATTCATTCTTGTTCTGAACTCTTTATCATAGTAAGTTGATAAACAATCACTAGAAGAATCTACTAATCTAACTTTTTTCCCTTTTCTTTCAAATGCTTCAGCTAATTCTACTCCTATGTAGCCAGCACCAATTACTGTAACATGTTTAATTTCAGGATTTTTTAATTTTTCAATAACCTCAGCTGCATTTTGGAATAACTTTACATATTGTACATTTTCTAATTCTTTTCCAGCTATTGGTAAATCAATTGGTAAAGATCCTGTAGAAACTATTACTTTATCGTATTTTTCTTCAAATTCTTTTCCACATTTACTTTTTGCATAAACTATCTTATTTTCAAAATCTATGTCATATACTTCAGTTTCCATATAAACTTTAGCACCATTAGCTTCTAATTTTTCTTTGTTTGAATAGAATAATCCATCTGAACCATCAATTTGATCTCCTATCCATAATGCCATTCCACAACCTAAGAAACTAATGTTATTGTTTTTATCAAATACAACTACTTCTGTACCTGGATAATTTCCTAAAATTGTATTAACTGTTGCTGTCCCAGCATGGTTTGCACCTATAACTACTATCTTCATCTAGTCCTCCTATAAATTCGTTTATACAATACATTTTAACTTATTTTATTCAAAAATTCAAGAATAGTCTCACTTGTTGCTTTTGTGGACGAAATAATATTTTTCCATATTTTACTATATTTCGTATTGTAAAACAAACCTAGGGTGTGTCTAAGAAAATGATGTGGTTTTTCATTGTTTTCTTCTAATTTTTTCACATAGTGAAACATAGACTTGACTATTTCTGTATGATTTTTTGCATTTTTACCATTTAATAAATTTATTTCATTTGCTAACATTGGATTATCATAAAATGCCCTACCTATCATTACAGAATCTACATAATTATGATGTAGCTTAATATCTTCCATTGTTTTTATACCCCCATTAATTTCTATCATCAAATTAGGTCTATCTTTTTTAAGCCTATACACAGTTTGATAATCAAGTGGTGGTATACTCCTATTTTCCTTTGGACTTAACCCTTTTAAAATTGCAATTCTAGCATGAACAATATATTTATTAACATTAGTAATATCAATAAATTCTAATAATTCTTCATAACTAATTATTTTTCTATCATTTTTTAAAATACCTCTGCCATCTATTCCAATTCTATTTTTTATAGTAACAACCTTTCCCGAATACTCTTTCACTGCTTGTGCAATATCTCTTACAAGTTCTGGTTCACTCATAAGATAAGCTCCCATATTATGTCCTGAAACCCTATCTGATGGACACCCAACATTTATATTAACAGCATCATAAGATGTATGTTTAATATATTTTGCAGCTTCAATGCTTTCTTGTAAACTTGATGTGGCTATTTGTAAGACTACAGGGTTTTCAACTTTTGTAGTTTTTAATATTCTAGCTCTATCACCATTTAAAATTGCTTGAGTAGTTATCATTTCTGTATATAGTTCTATATCGTTATTTATCATTCTAATAAAATTTCTAAAATGTATATCAGTTCTATCTACCATTGGTGCTAAAGCTATTTTAAACATAAACACCTACTTTCTGTTTATTAAAAATATTCCAGCAGCCATTAATATTACACCTATCATTCTTTCAAAAGAAAAACTTTTAACTGCATATCCAAAAAGTCCGTAATGATCTATTATCATAGCCATAATTAATTGTGAAAACATTAATAATATAGTTGCAAGTCCTACTCCTAAAGCTGGTATAACAGTAATTACTGATAATACATAAATGGCTCCTGTAATTGCACCTAAATATTTCCACCATGCAGTAGTTGTAAACTGAGTAATTGCAGGTGATTTTTGACCTGTTAGTATTATAAATAACAATATAAATAAAGTCCCTACAGCAAAAGATGTAAATGCCGACCAATAATCACTACCTAAAGATTTACCTAATTCAACATTTATAGGACCTTGAAGTGTAATAACAAATCCTGCAAATATCGTTAATAATATATATAATAATTTTTCCATTTATTTTTCTCCTTTTATTTTAATCCAAACCTCTTCCATATTTTTTTCAAACTTATTATTTCCTGGGATATAATATTTTTTCCTCTTATTCATATAATTCTGATCAACATAATTATTTTCATAATCATGGGGATATAGATACTTTTTTGCTCCAACCTTAGTTAAATGAATTGGAACGCTTTGAGTTCCATTTTCTTCTATATCTGCCATAGATTTATTTACAGCCATATATGCACTATTACTTTTAGGTGAAAGTGCTAGATATATAACGCATTCTGATAAAATTATTCTTGCTTCAGGCATTCCAATTTCTTTTACTGCATGCATACAAGAAACTGCAACATTAATTGCCTGTACATTTGCAAGACCTATATCTTCGCTTGCAGAAATTACTAATCTTCTAGCAATATACATAGGATCTTCTCCACCTATTAATAATTTACTCATCCAATATATCGCAGAATCTGGATCAGAACCTCTTATTGATTTAATCATTGCAGAAATAGTATCATATCTATCTGCAAATACTTTAATATTAAATAATTCTGTAACTTCTTCAATACTAGAATTTAAAAAATCTGCATTTATTAAAGTTTCTAAAAAATTAATAGAAGTTCTAGCATCACCATCTGATATCATAGAAATATATTTTAATATTTCTTCCTTATACTCAAGTTCTTCTTTTCTAGCTATATTTTCTAATATATTAAATATTTCTTTTTCTTCTAATTTTTTAAATTCAAATAAAAGAACCCTAGATAATAAAGCTCTATTAAGAGAATAATACGGATTTTCTGTTGTTGCACCTATCAAGATTATATTTCCATTTTCTAAATCTTCCAATAAAGAATCTTGTTGTAATTTATTAAATCTATGTATCTCATCAAAAAACAATAGTGTCTTATTGACACTATTTTTTGATTTTTCAGATATTTCAATTATATCATTTTTCGATGCTTTAATTGCATTTAAATAAACATAATTATAGCCAAGTTTACTAGAAATTATTTTTGCTAAAGTCGTTTTACCAGTCCCACTTGGTCCAAAAAATATTGAACTTATAATTTTATTATTTTCAAGCATTCTGAATAATATTTTTCTTATATTTTCTTGACCATAAAACTCATCAAAATCCTTAGGTCTGTATTTATATGCTAAAGGTTTTTTATCATAATTAAACAAATTCATAATATAACCCTTTTATCTACCATATATTTCTGTTAAATGTGCAATAGTTGTTGCTAAATCATCATTTAATTCCCAACCATTTAATCTCCATTGCCAATTTCCACTAGCTAATCCTGGAGTATTAATACGTGCAAATTCTCCTAAATTTAAATAATCTTGCATAGGTATTATTGCAGTTTCAGCAACAGATCTTAAAGCAAGTCTTATCATTGAATAAACTATATATGAATCATCGCTTACATTTAAATAATCTCTTACCTCTCCTTTTTGCTCATCATTAAGTTTAAAATACCATGAATTTGTTGTATCGTTATCATGAGTTCCTGTATAAACTACTGTATTTTTTTCATAATTATGTGGTAAATATTCATTCTCAGGATCTTTATCAAATGCAAATTGTAAAATTTTCATTCCAGGAAATCCTGCATTTTCTTTTAATTTTACAACTTCATCTGTAAGTATTCCTAAATCTTCTGCAATAATATTAATTTCACCTAAAGATTTTTTAATAGCATTAAATAAATCAATACCTGGACCTTTTTCCCATTTACCATTAATAGCTGTAACTTCACCATAATTAACAGACCAATATGATTCAAATCCTCTAAAATGATCTATTCTTATTATATCATATAAAGACAAATTAGCTTTAACCCTATCTATCCACCATTTATATCCTGTTTCTTTTAATTTATTCCAGTCAAATAATGGATTCCCCCATAATTGTCCTGTTGCTGAAAAGTAATCAGGTGGAACTCCTGCAACTTTAACTGGATTTCTATCTTTATCAAATAAGAATATTTCTGAATTTGACCAAGCATCTGCTGAATCCATAGATACGAATATAGGTATATCTCCAATAATTTCAATATCATTTTGATTTGCATACGCTTTAACAGATTTCCATTGTTTAAAAAACATGTATTGTAAAAATTTTTGATAATTAATTTCATCAACTAATTTAACTTTATATTCTTCAATCGCAGCAGTTTCTCTATTTTTTAATTCATTTGGCCAATTTGACCAAGAAGATCCATTAAAATGTGTTTTAAGTGCAGCAAATAAAGAATAATTATCTAACCAGTATTCATTTTCCATATTAAATTTAATAAAATTTTCATCTTCTACATTAAATTTTGTAAAAGCACTTCTTAGTATAGGTAATTTTTTTATATAAATCATCCCATAATCAATGTTCTCTTTATTATCACCAAAATTTATATCTAAAATTGTTGAATCTAAATAACCTTCTTTAACTAAAGTTTCTAGATCTATTAAATATGGATTACCTGCGAATGCAGAAAAACATTGATATGGAGAATCTCCATAACCTGTAGGTCCTAAAGGGAATATTTGCCATAATTTTTGTTTAGATTTTTTTAAAAAATCTATAAACCTATATGCTTCAGAACCTAAAGTACCTATTCCTTCTTTACCAGAAAAAGATGTAGGATGAAGTAAAATCCCTGCTTTTCTCATATATTTATCTCCTTAATATTTTATCTTTTTAATTATATCATATTATTCATTGATATCAACTAAATTTTTTATTTTTTCAAACTCTTTAATTATCTTATCACTAGTGATATTTAACTCATTAAAATCTTTTTCTAGACGTTTAAAATCTTTGTTTAAATTCTCCCATCTATCATTATATCTTGTAAATTCTTTAGAAAATTTATCAAGTTGATCTAAAATCAATTTTGCATTTTCATTTTTTCTATATTCTATAGCAGAAAATTGCATAGTAGTAATATATATCATTAAATTCATTTGTGATGAAATCCAAACTTTTTTAGAATATGCATATTCTAATATTTCAGGAAATTCTGAATATATATCTATAAACATAGATTCGCTTGGTAAAAACATTATTGCTTGATTAATAGTTTCTCCTATTATTATATATTTACTTGAAATATCATCTATATGTTTTTTTATATCCCTAACAAATTCTTTTCTATATTCTGAGCTTTTAGTTTCCATGTATGAGATATAGTTTTCAAGTGGAAATTTTGAATCAATAGCTACTTTATTTAATCTTGTATTTAAAAATAGAACTGCATCTGCTATTTTACCATTTGAGAATTTATACTGTCTTTCATATAAATTACTACTATCTCCATATATATATCCTAAAACCTGTTCTAATCTACTCTCTCCGAAGCTTCCTCTAGATTTTTTATCAGATAAAATTTTTTGCAAAGAAACAACTTCAGTTGATAATTCTTCTATTTTTTTCTGAGCTTCATCTATTTTAATAAGTCTTTTTATAACAGTATTTACAGCTTCATTAGATGTCTTAAATCCATCTTTTAATGTATTTTCTACCCTATCACCAAAATTTAGGACATCTTTAGAGATATTTTCTTTTATATTAAGTTTAAAATCATTAATTTCACTTGTAACATTTGTTTTTCCTTCAAAAATTAATCTTGAAATATCTTCTTTTGATTTTTCATTTTTCTCCATTAATTTCTCTAATATTTCAAATTTCATATCTTTAAATTCATTATTATCTTTATTAAATTTCATAAGATAAATTAAATATATTAACATAAATATTAAAATTACAAGTAATATTATTATAATATAAATCATTTTATCACCTGTTCTTCATTTATTATTTTATCGTTAAAATATGTCAACTCATTTGAAATATTTTCAAATTCAATTTTTCTTTCTAAAGGCATGTCTTTTAAAATATCCATATAATCTATATTTTCATTTTCAATAATATTATTAAATAATCCATAGCTTAACTTATTTGGATTTATATTTATTTGATAGTACTCTAATTCTTTATTTTCATCTAATACTTCATTAATCAATTCATAATCTTGCAATAGTGAAATTGATTTATTAAGAGCTTTTTCAGGAATTCCAGTATAAGCTGATAATTCATATATATCTAAAGGTTTTTCTAACTTATTAAATCTATCAGATAATACATACATAATATATGCACCTATTTTCTTCTTCATTGATAATGACATGTCAAAATCTTCTTCTACCAATTCTTTTGATGTCTGTATAGTATAAGTTATCTGTGCTCCTATTAATATTATTGTCCAAGCATATTTTATCCAAATTAAAAATATTGGTATAAATGCAAGTGATCCATATATTAAATTATAGCTACTAATTGAAAACTGTAAGTAAATATATATTTTATATAATATATTTAATCCTATATCAGAAATAGCTGCCCCTATTATTGCTGGTAATATTTTTACTCTCTTATTAGGAATTAAAATAAATAATCCTGATATAAACATCATTCTCATGAACATATTAAATATTTTAAGTACATATTTAGTCAAATTAGATATATTAGTAAATGATTTGATAAATTCAACTAACATTGAACTACTTGCAAGTATTAATAGAATAAATATGGGGGTTATAAAAACAAGTGCAGTGTAACTTATAATCTTAGAAGTAAAATTTCTTTTCTTTCTTACATTCCAAATATCATTAAATGTATTTTCAAGTAAATCAAACATAGTTATTACTGAAAAAATTAATATTAAGATCCCTAATCCAGTAAGTAATCCACCTTTTGCATTTTCTATTAATTTATTAGTAGTTTCTAATACATATGCTAAAATTTGTTCATTTTGAGGTACTAAACTTTTAACTTGTATAACTAATTTTTCATCTAAACCAAAACCTTTTGCTATTCCAAGTATAATAGCAAAAAAAGGAAATATCGTTAATGTCATCATATATGTTAAATTTGATGCAAGTAAAGATAAATCCTTTGAAAAATACTTTTTAAAAAATATTTTTATCATAGATATTACTTTTTCTTTACTATACATCATTTAACTACAACCATTTTCTTATTATTAAAAATTTCAAGTAATAATTCATTATAGTTTTCAATTTTTTCTTCTTCAAGTAATATCTTATCAAGTTTTGGTTTAGTATTTGGATGTTTAGGAGCAAACATTGCACATGAATCATCATGTGGCTCTATAGATTTTTTATATGTCCCTATTTCATTTGCTTTTTCAATTATTTCAAGTTTATCTATACTTATTAATGGTCTAAATACAACTAAATCTGTTACAGCTGCTTCTGTACAATTCAATCCTTCAAGAGTTTGAGAAGCAACTTGTCCTAAACTTTCTCCAGTTACTAAAGCTCTTAAATTATTTTTCTTAGCAAGCATTTCAGAAAGTCTCATCATAGCACGTCTTGTAAGAATAGTTGCATATTCTTTACTAGTTTTTTCATTAATTGCTTGTTGTATTGGTAAAATATTCATAGAATAAAATCTTGATTTCCCATTATATTCTGTTAATATTTTTACTAATTCTTCAATTTTAACTAATGCCTTTTCTGAAGTAAAAGGAAAAGAATGATAAGTAACAAAATCAAGTTTTAATCCTCTCTTAGACATTAAAAATGAAGCAACTGGAGAATCTATTCCTCCAGAAATTAAAGATAATCCAGTACCTGCAGAACCTAAAGGCAATCCACCATAAGTGTTTATTTTCTGTGTATAAATATATGTTTTCTCTCTTATATCTAAAGATATTAAAACATCAGGATTTCTCATAGAAACCTTAGTAAATTCTGTATTTATTAAAACATGAGCTCCAAGTTCTTTAGCAAAGTCCATAGAATTTTTTTCAAATTTTTTATTAGCTCTATTAACTTCTATTTTAAAAGTTCTTGCACCATCTTGATATAGCTCAATTGCAATATCTTGCAATTTATCTTTTATTAATTTCTCATCAGTATCTATCATAACAGAAAAATTAATATTATTTATACCAAAAATCTTTTTTAACTCTACTATTAAATTTTCTATATTTTCTTCATTTGTATGTACGTAAAGTTTAGATAAATCATTTACTAATTTCGCATTAAATGATGATATTTTATTATTTATTCTTTGTTTAATATTACCTTCAAAAATACCTCTATTTTTACCTTTTAATGCAAGTTCTCCATATCCTAATCCTATTGCATTAATTTTACTTAATCTAATATTCATTACTCCCCCTTTCTGATATCTTTAGGTCTTATCCATTCAGAATTTTTCCCTTGAGTGTAATTTTTTATAAATTCTTTTTTAAATTCTTTAAATCTTCCTTCTAATATAGCTTGTCTTGCTTCTTTCATCATATTTATTAAAAACCAAATATTTTGATAAGTTGCAAGTCTTTGACCTAAAATTTCATTAGTTTTGAATAAATGTCTAATATATGCTCTAGAATAATTTCTACAAACATAGTTATCACTAACATCTAAAGGTCTATCATCATATTCATATTCTTTATTTTTAACTATAAGTCTACCATATTTTGTAAATACAGTTCCATGTCTACCAATTCTTGATGGGTGAACACAATCCATCATATCTATACCATTTTCAATTGCTTCTAACATATCTAATGGTTCTCCTACACCCATAAGATATCTAGGTTTCATTTCAGGTAATAAAGGAGTTGTATGTTCAAGTATTCTATACATATCCTCACGTGGTTCCCCAACTGCAAGTCCTCCTATTGCATAACCAGAAAATCCATCATCCATAGTTAATAATTCATTAAGTGATTTTTCTCTTAAATCTTCATAAATTCCACCTTGTACTATAGCAAAAAGCCCTTGCTTTTCAGGATTTTTATTAGCATCTATACATCTTTTAGCCCATCTAGTAGTTCTTTCTATTGATGGAATTAAATATTCTCTTGTAGATAATCCATGAGGACATTCATCTAAAACCATCATAATATCTGAACCTAAATTATTTTGTATTTCTATAGATTTTTCAGGGGAAATAAAGTGTTTTGAACCATCATGATGTGATCTAAAATAAGCTCCTTCTTCCTTTATTTTTCTTAAATCTCCTAATGAAAATATTTGAAATCCACCACTATCAGTAAGTATAGGTTTTTTCCAATTCATAAAATTATGTAGCTGACCAAATTTTGCAATTAATTCATCTCCAGGTTTTAAATAAAGATGATATGTGTTACCAAGTATTATCTCAGCTCCTATTTCTTCCAATTCTTCAGGAGTCATAGTTTTAACTGTAGCTTGTGTCCCAACTGGCATAAATACAGGAGTATGTATAATTCCATGAGGTGTTTCAATTATTCCAGCTCTAGACCTTCCATCCTTCTTTTCTAAACTATATTTAATCGGTTTTTCCATTATTTACCTTCCCTATTTACGTATTATATCAAGTATTTCTCTCATATTTAATAAATTCTTACATAATTTTTCATAATCTTCTCTTCTCTTAACCAAAACTCCTAAATGAATAATAGCTAGTTCTTCTCCATTTTCTTTAATAACCTTAGTATTAACACCAGTTAAATCTATCTTATATTCATTAAGAAGTCTCATAATATCAAGCATTAATCCTGTTCTTCCCACTGTTTTAATTGCAAAATACATTTGATATTTAGCATTAGATTTTTCTAATAATTTTTCATCCCAATATACTTCTATTTCTCTTTCAGGCTCATTTTCTAGTAATCTTTTCATGTTATGACAATCTGATCTATGTATTACTATTCCTCTAACTCTTGTAATAAATGCTGAAATTATATCACCTGGCAATGGTGAACAACATTTTGCAAAATTAAATAATGTATTGTCTGAACCACTTACTTTTATTCCTTGATTATTTTCTCTTATTTTTTGAGTAGTTTTTGCTGTTTCTTCTTCTATAACTTGCTCTACATTTACTTCTTCTTTTTTCTCAAATTTTGCTATAAAATGTTCTAAAGTTAATTCATTATTTGCAAATTTATAATAAAGTTGACCTAAAGAGGCAATATTAAATTTTTTCATGTATAGTAAAACTTTATCATCATCTTCATAATCTTTAAATTTTAAACCTATTTTGTTAAATTCTTCATTTAAAAGAGCTTCTCCTTCTTTAGATTTTATTTCAAATTCCATATCCTTAAACCATTTTCTGATTTTAGATTTAGAATTTTGATTGTTTACTATATTTATCCAATCATTACCTGGTCCCTTAGCTGTTTTAGATGTTAAAATTTCTATCTTATCACCGTTTTCTACTACATGATCAAGCGTTACTATTCTATCATTTATTTTTGCTCCTATAGTTCTATATCCTATTTGAGTATGTACTTGAAATGCAAAATCTAATACTGTTGATCCTGCTTGAAGTTCTACAACATCACCCTTAGGAGTGAATACAAATATTGTTTTCTTTAATATATGTTCTGTTACTTCTTTGGCAAATGTTTCAACAGGTTCAATATTATTTATTCCTTCAATACTTGATTCAACAATTTTCTTTATTGCACCATAATATTTTTCATTTTTATCCTTTGATTTTTTTTCTTTATACATCCAATGTGCAGCAACTCCTTCTTCTGCAATTTGATGCATTTCTTCTGTTCTTATCTGTATTTCTATAATCTGATTATCTATACCTCTAACTGTTGTATGTATAGATTGATACCCATTTGCTTTAGGTACAGCAATATAGTCTTTAAATCTACCGGAAATAGGTGTGAATATAGAATGTATTAACCCTAATACTGCATAGCAATCTACTTCTTTTTTAGTTAATACTCTTATTGCTGTTAAATCTGTTAATTCTTTAAATTGTTTATTCTTTTCATACATTTTTCTATATATACTATATAAATGCTTAGTTCTTCCATTTACATATGCATCAATAGATGAGTTTTTCAACTCTTTTTCAATTATTTCTATTATTTTTTTTATATATCTTTCTCTTTCTTCTTTTTTGGTATTAACAAGCTCTTTAATTTCTTGATAACCTTTTGGATTTAAATAATAAAAAGATATATCTTCTAATTCAGATTTAATTTTTCCCATACCAATTCTATGTGCTATAGGTGCATAAATATCCATAGTTTCTTTAGATTTTTCTATTTGTTTTTCGGGAGTTTGATATTTTAGAGTTCTCATATTATGTAATCTATCTGCAAGTTTAATAATTACAACTCTAACATCTTCAGACATAGCAACAACCATTTTACGGATATTTTCTATTTGCTTACCTTCTTTTTTAGGTAAATTCCTTAATTTTGTAACACCATCTATAAGCATAGAAACTTCTTTACCAAAACTATATTCTATATCTGATATAGTTATAAATGTATCTTCAACAACATCATGTAATATACCTGCTACTATAGTGTCTGTATCCATTCTTAATGCAAGTAATATTTCTGCAACTTCAAGAGGGTGAATTATATATTCTTCACCACTTTTCCTTTTTTGGGTTCTATGAGCTTCATCTGCTAAAATATACGCTTCTTCTATTTTTTCTATATCTAATTCTTTATAATTTTTTATAATATTTTCTTTAATTCTATGATAAACTTCTTTTCCTGTAACATTTGCCATAAAACTCTCCCCTAAACTACTATTTTAATACTAAATTTTACCATTTTTTTTTACCTATTGCAAATTTATATAAAAAAATACTGAAAAATTTCAGTATTTTACATTTTGTTTTCTCTAATTGTATTTAAAGTAGATTTATCAATCTTATTATTCACTTTTAAATCTAATTCATTAAATAATTCCTTGCTAATCTTATATGCCTTATTCCTTATATTAACCCTAAAGCTTCCATCTTTATTTAATTTAATTTTTTGTATTCTATATATCTTACCTAAATTATCTTTATAAATACCTTCTACTTTTTTAATGAATAATTTTAAATCATAGTTTTCTGATATTTCTCTAGATCTCTTCATCATTAGATTTCTCTTATCTGAATCTAAAGAATAAAATATATCTATTTTCTTATTCAATTCTTCTACACTTTCAAAAAAATATCCATTTTCATTTTCAAATAATAAATCTTTAAGAACTACTCTATCACTACAGAACAGAACTTTACCTGTAGACATAGCTTCTATAAAAGTAAGTCCTTGAGTTTCTGAAGTACTTGCAGAAATAAAAGCGTCAGCTAAGCTATAGTAATCAGGAACTTCATAATATTCCTTTTTACCACAGAATATGATATTTTCAAAATTATAGTTTTCTTCAAAATATTTAAGTTCTGGTCCTTCTCCTACTACAAGTAATATAATATCTTTTCTATTTTTTATAGTTTCTAATACTATACCAATATTTTTTTCTTTAGCTACTCTACCTAAATATATCATAACTTTCTTACCATTTAGGTTAAATTGTTCTCTTAATTTTTTAATATTTTCTTGATTAGGATTTTTAAATTTTTCAAGATCAATACCAGAAGGCAATACCCTTACATCTGTATTCTTTATAGCATATTTCATTAAAACATCATATGTTTTTTTAGATGGAACTATTACCGTATTTGAAGGATAACAGTATGCTTTAGAAATAATTTCAACCACTTTTACAAAAGGTTTGTTTAATATATTAATATTCATAAAATTAATATAATGTACATAATCTTCTAACATTGTATGATAAGTATATATTAACGGTATACCAAGTGTTTTAGATAATATTCTACCGAAAATAGCTACACCAAATTCTGTATGTATATGTATTACATCTAAATTTAATTTTTTAATTTCATTAAACATCGAATAATGAAAAGGACCTGTAATAGAATAATTATAAAAATTCTTTAATAAGAATGACGGTAATTTTATTACATTACCCTCAATAGTTAATTTCATACTATCATTACATGTAATGACATAAACATCATGCCCTAATTCTTCTAATCCTTTTTTCAATGTGTATACACAAACTGCAACCCCATTTGCATGAGGTAAATATGTATCTGAAAATAAACCAATTCTCATATCTTACTCCTTTTTATATATAATTCATTTTCTCTTTCATATTGTTTAATTTTTATTTTTGTTATCAACATGTTGTCTTATTATTTTATCAACTTCTTTATCTACTTCACTTTTATCTTCTTCTTGTATATTATTTTCATAAAATCCATTTTTTCTAATATTATAATCTTGTAATATTAAATCTGTATTATTATAAGCATATTTTTTAATATATTTTATTTTAGAATATGTATAAAATACTCCTAAAAAAAATATTACCCAAAATATTATCCTTAAAATTTTTCTTAATCTTCTCATTTTTTCACCTATATTAATTTTTTAAGTATATTTTTTGAATTTTCAGAAGCTAAATTAACAAACTTTTCAAATTCCATAGTTGCTTTTCCTGTTAATGTATCTGATATAGATCTAATTATTAAAAAATCTATACCTAATAAATAAGCACAATGGGCAACTGAAGCAGATTCCATATCTACACATAAAGAAGTAAATTCCTTACCAATTTTAATTTTTTCCTCAAAATCTGAAATAAATTTATCTCCTGATACTATCTTACCAAAATATATTTTTTCTCCCTCCAGTTTCATCATAGCATATTCAAGCATTTCTTTTGGTTTAAAAATAGATGTTTCCATTCTAGGAATTATACCTCTTTCATATCCAAATTCAGTAGTGTCAAATAGATATTCTTGAAGTTCAGTAGATATTACTATATCACCTATTTTTAATTTACTTGAAGTTGAACCTGCAACACCTGAAAAATATATTTTTTTTACTTTAAATTCATTAACTAACAAAGTTGTAATAATAGCTGCATTAACCATACCAATACCACATCCAACTAAAACTACTTTTTTATCATTTAAGAAACCAGTATGAAAAGTATTTCCATTTACAATTTTCATTTCTACATTTTTCATTTCCTGTAAAATTACATTTACTTCCTCATTCATGGCACCTATTATCCCTATCATATATACTCCCATTTATTTTAATATACAATATTTTAACATTTTAAAAAAGAAAATACAAATAATTTTTAAAAATAAAAAGCTAGTAAAAACTAGCTTTTCTTCAACTATTTAACGTAAGATTTGAACATCCAAAGAAGTTTTTCATATTCAGAAATATGATTATCAAGTTCAGCGCTTGTTCCAAAATCTCCTTCTTCATCTGTTATTTGTTTTAAGTTTCTTACTTGTGAAAGTAAATTTTCTATATCAACTATTAATACTTTTAATAATTCAACTACATTAATATCTTCATCATTAGCTTCAGTTATTGTTGTAACCTCTAAGTATTTTTTCATACTTCCATATGGTCTTCCACCTATAGATAATATTCTTTCTGCTATTACATCAATTTTTTCATTAACAGCATCATATATTTCTTCTAATTTAGCATGTACAGTAAAGAACCCTTGTCCAACAACATTCCAATGGTAATTTTGAACCTTTCTATAAAATACATTTAAATCTGCTAAATATAAGTTTAAAGCATTAATTGTTTTATTCATTTTTATCCTCCTATTTTAATTTTAAATTTGTAATCGTTACAATATATAATTATATTATCATTAATATCAATTTATGTCAAGATATTTAATTAAAATAAATGAGAGCATTAGCTCTCAAATTACTATTAATCTCTATTTTTCATTTTTTCTTTATATTTTCTTACCTGTCTTTCTAAACCTGAAGATAAATTATCAACAGCAGCATATAAATCTGCGTCACTTTCTTCTTGTCTTATAGTTTTATTAGGAGCATAAACTGTAGCTATCGCTTTATACAATTTTCCTTCTGACTTAGTTGGTTCAACCGTTAAAGTTACATCAACTTCTGGAATATTTTCTAAATATTTCGTAATTTTAGATATTTTATTTTCCACATATTTTTTGATAGGTTCTGTCATTTCCAATTGTTTTCCACTAATAATTATTTTCATAATTAGCACTTCCTTTCATTGCTTCCTTACTATATTATACCCCCAATTTCTTTTTTTTCAAGTTTAAATCTGTTTTAATTTACCATTTTCTATCTTATATTTTACTTTGGCTAAATTAGCAAGTTCAACACTATGAGTTACAATTATTATACCTTGTCCCTTATTATTTATTTTAACAAATAATTCATTAATCAAATTACTCGTTTCATAATCTAAATTCCCTGTGGGCTCATCTGCAAGTATTATTTCTGGATCATTAATTAATGCTCTTGCTATTGCAACTCTTTGTTTTTCACCACCAGATAATTCTTGAGGTTTATGATTTATTCTATGTTCTAAACCTACCTCTTGTAATAAATTTTTAGCCTTATTTTCAATTTCTTCTCTTGATTTACTAGAATTTACTAAGGCAGGTATCATAACATTTTCAAGAGCTGTAAACTCATTTAACAAATAGTGAAACTGAAATACAAAACCAATTTTATTTCTCCTAATTTCTGTAATATTCTTATCACTTATATTCTCACCATCAATTAGAACTTCACCAATTGTAACATCATCAAGTAACCCAAGAATATTTAATAATGTCGTTTTACCACTACCGGATTTACCTTGTATTGAAAAAAAATCTCCATTTTCAAATTTAAAATCTACACTTTTTAATATATTTATTTTCTCAGCTTTAGTAAAATATGTTTTACATACATTTTTCAATTCTAACATCTTATCCCCCCCTAATTATTATATTTTATAGCTTCTGTCGTATTCATTTTTGATGCCTTTATAGAAGGCATTATTGTAGATGCTAAAATTAATAGGAAAGATATAGAATAAATAATTAACATTTCTGTTAAACTTATACTTATAGGAAGTGTTTCTAAATAATAAGTAGAAGTAATATAGTATTTAAATATTACTTTTAGAAGTATTATTATAACTGGTGAAAACAATATAGAAAGTATCATTCCTGCTATTCCAATAATTAATCCTTCAAATAAAAATATTTTTAATATATTTTTATCAGCAAATCCCATTGCTTTTAATATACCAATATCTGTTATTTTTTCTCTAACTATCATGTTTAATATTACTGATATTGCAAATGAGGCAATAAGTATTATCATACTTAAGATTGATACTAAAACAAATTTTTCAAAATTTATTGCACTTAATAAACTTTGGTTATCCATATTCCAACTTCTTGCAAAAACTTTATTTCCATAATTATCATTTATATCCTTAACTAATAAATTCAAATTTTTAATTTTAGTTGGATTGTCAACTAAAATAGAAATAGTCGATGCAACTTCTCCTCTTTCTTCCAATAATTGTAAGGTCTCAAGTGGAAAAAGTAATAAATCAGAATCATAATTATAGAAACCTGTTTTAAAAACACCTGAAACAACTGCCCTAATTTCTCTCATTTCAGATGTAATTACATTTATTTCATCTCCTATCATAATTCCTGTATTTTTTGTAAATTCATTACCCACTAAAACCGAAGTCAAATTATTTTTTTCTATTTTCCCATCAACAATATTTAAATTAAGATTTTCTAAATTAGTTCCAATAATTAAAGTAGATATAGTAATCCCATTAACTTTAACTAAACCCTGTGTATCAATTCTATAATTTATATCTTTAAAATTATATTTATCAAAATCTTTACTAATTTCCTTATATTCTTGTTGATAATCCTGGTAAATTCCAACACTAATATGTGGTGAAAGTGTAAGTATTGAATTTAACATATTATCTTTTAAACCATTAGATACTGCAAGAGACACCACAAAAACTGTAAGAGCAATTGCAATCCCTAAAATAGAAACTATGGATTGAAATTTTCTCTCTATTATATGTCTTTTTGCTATAAAAAATTCTATCATTTATCCTCTATTCCTCTATAATTACATCAAGATTTGTAAGAATAGATATTTGCTTTATAAATTTGTATTTATCATTAATATTTAATCTATATACAAATTCTTTTTTATCTTTTGTTTTTACTATCAGACAATTTTCATTTGAATTTTTGTAAATTCTCATAACTCTTAAACTTAATTTTTCTATTTGATTTATCATTACCTTATTATTTTTATCCATTATTTCACTCTCATCTACATGTATTTTAAATTTTAATACTGTATTTAGATAAAATATTATATATGCAATCAAACCTAAAATGATGAATATAGTAAAATAATTATTAGATAAATCTTTTTTAAATAAATCTATTCCTACATAAATTATAGTAAACAAGATAACTGCTATTAAAATAAGTGATCTAAAAAAGTATAAATTTGAAAGTCTATATGTAATTTTTACTTTAGGATCTGAAATTCTAATTTCATTTATCTTCATTTTAATTTCATTCATACTATTCTCCATTTTCTTTATTTTTAGATTCAGATTCTTGGATATCTTCATCTACAATTTTATATATTCTTTCACCATCTTTTTTTAAATTTAAATTATCTCTTACAAATTTTTCTTTATTAATACCTTTTCTAGATTCTTCTAATTCTTTTTGTAATTTTTCTTTCTCTTCTTTCAATCTTTCATATTTTTGATTATTTTCAATTAATTTTATATTTATTTCTCTACTTTGCTTAATATTATTATATATTCTAAAAAGTAATGCTAAAAATATTACTAAAAATAAGGCTATAGTTACTAAAGTATATAGCTTTTTCTTCATTTTATCTCTTCCTTTTTCTTTTTTTTACTTCTTTAATAGTATTTAAAAAACTATCCAAATTTTCAAATTTATTATAAACAGAAGCAAATCTAATATATGCTACTTCATCAAATAAGAATAATTTTTCAAGTATAGTATCACCTAATATTTTACTATGTATTTTACCGTCATAATTAGTTAATATATCTCTTTCTATTTCATCTATCATTTCATCTATTTTATTTTGTACATAGTTTCTTTTAACTAAAGATCTCATTATACCTTGATATATTTTATTTCTATCAAATTCTTCAATTTCTCCATTTTTCTTAATTACTACTATTGGTAAATTAAAAATCTTTTCAATTGTATTAAATCTCTTATTACATAAATCACATTGACGTCTTCTTTTTATTGAATTGCCATAACTATATGAACGACTATCAACTACTCTTGTTTCTTTATCACCACAATAAGGACATTTCATAACTACTCCTTATATTTCCATATTTTTAATTAATTTTATTAATTCCTCTTTTGTCTTAACCTCTAATACAGATTTCCTAAATTGATCATCTTGACAGAATCTTGAAATTTTTGCAAGTATAATTAAATATTCTCTACTTAATTCAATTGGAGATAAGAACATAAATAATATATTAACTTTTTCTTCATCAATAGCCTCATACTCTATTCCTTCTTTAAATATACCTACACTTATTATAATATCTTTAACAGCACTTGTTTTTGCATGAGGTATAGCAACTCCTCTACCTATACCTGTAGTACCTAACATTTCTCTTTCCATTAAATCTTCAAAAGCTTTTTCTTTATCTAATATATTTTCATTATTTTCTAAACTTTTAAACATTTCTTTTAATAAAGCATTCTTGTTTTTTGCCTGTAAATTTAAATTTATTCCATCTATATATATTTTTTCAAAGATATAGTTTGTTTTCATTCATTTTCTCCTTTATCTAAAGTATCAATATTTTTTTATAATCTAATCTAATGTTAAAATAGTTGTTTATATAATCTTGAAAACAATTTAACATAGTAACCAAACTATTAGTGTCTTTAGTAATACCATTTTTAGAATATTCAAGATAATCTCTATATTCATTAAATAAACCATATTGATTAATCAATTGATTTATATCATATATCCCAAGTTCTATCATTAATCTTCTTAAGAATGTAACTAAAATAAATATATTAAAATTCATATTCATTAATGTATCATCATCTAATCCATTTATATATTCTAGTATTTCTATGCTTTTATCATATAGTTCCTCTTCTAAATTATCAAATTCTAATACTTGATTTAATGAATGAAGTACATAAAGTGATAATTGAAGTTTTTCTATTTTTAATAATGATTTATCAAAACTTTTTTTTAATATAGTATTCCTTATTATTTTAGAATTAGATTTAACTTCTATTTCTACATCACTTATACTTAATGGCATTATAGATGCTAAATGTTTTTTCTTTGAATTTCTAGCATTAAAAATTATCGCAGAAATTTTACCGTGTTTTTTTGTAAACATTGTAACTAATACACTACTACCTGAAATCTCCTTTTTATTTAAAATAATAGCCTCATCATTTATTAACTTCATTAATATTTTATCAAATATTCAAAATTTGCATAATTAGAAACATATTGTATTCTTCTTGGTTTATTATCAATATATTCTCTAAATTTTATTTTATATTTATCTGCTATTATTTCTACTAAAACCTTATTTTCAAATATGTATTTCTTATTTTTCACTTCATATGTACTATTTTGGTCCATATTAGATAATTCTTCTAATATTGAATAAAGTGAAGTATCATCAAAACTTAATTTTTGTTCTATTGTCTGCTTCAATTTAGGAGAATAAAGTGTTTTTTTTCCGCTTGAATATGTAATTATTTCACCACTGTTTAATTTAGGTTCTAAAACTTCAAACTTCACTATATTTGGTTTATATTCCAAATTATATATTTTTTTCTTTTTTTTATTATTTATCTCTGAAAATTCAGTAATTTCAGCATTAAAATTTTGTTGTAAAAAATCAAAAGTCTTAGAAAAAGTTAAACTAATTAATAAAATAGTTAATATAAGAACTTTTTTCATTTCAGTGCATCCCTTTCTATTTCTTTTAATAACTTAAATTTAGTATTTTTAAATTTATACACAACAACTGTATTTATCCCTACTATCTTATCACTTATACTAAAATTTAATTCTTTACTATCCATTAATTTTTCTCTATTCTGTAATTTAAAAGTTCCTATAGGTAACCCTTTTGGATACGTCTCACTAATTCCTGATGTTACTAGACTAAATTCCATTATTTTATCAGCCTTTTCTACATTAAAATTATTAACAATAAAGCTTAATGATCCTTTTCCACGTATTATTCCTGTAAATATTCCATTTACATTAACTGACATTTTAAAGTTAGGATTTGATAATAAATAAATCTCAGAATAATTTTCTGATACCTTATTAACTTTACCTATAATATTAGAATTTAATATTACAGGTAAATTTTCTTCTATTCCATCTTTACTTCCTTTATTAATAAATATTACATCTTGCTCATGTAAATCATCTTTTAATATTACTTCTGCTACTATAAATTTCTTATTAGACATATTTTCAAGTTTAAGATATGATCTTAATTCTGTATTTTCTTTTTCAAATTTTTCTAATTCCATTTTTTCAGTATTTAATAACTGTATTTCTGATTTTAATTTTTCTAATTCTTCAATTTTTTCTTCTACATTATTTAAATAATCTAATTTCTCATTATATCTACTATAAGCATCATATATCAATGCTTTTACTTCTACCAATTTAAAATCAATATCTGATAACGTATTTTTAGTAAATCTAAATATCTTATCTCTATTTAATAAAAATGTGATTATTAATAATGATAGAAAAATTAATCTATTAACGATTCTCTTTTTCTTTTTCATTTTTTCTCCTAATACATATTTGGCATTTGTTGATTCTTATTTTCTTCTTTTGTAACAACACTAACTTCAGTAGTCAACAAAAGAGAAGCTATTGAGCTAGAGTTTTGTATAGCTGAACGTGTAACTTTAGTTGGATCTAATATTCCACGTTCAAACATATTTACATATTCTTCTTTCAAAGCATCGTATCCATAGTTTAATTCTGAATTAAGTACTTTATCTACTACAACCCCAGCATCAACTCCTGAATTAATAGCTATTTGTCTTAAAGGAGCAAATAAGGATTTTTTAAATATTTCTACTCCTATACCTTCTTCTCCTTCAATATTAAATTCCTTAATATCTTTAAAAATTTGAACTAAGGCAGTACCTCCACCTGCTACTACTCCTTCTTCTACTGCTGCACGAGTTGCATTTAAGGCATCTTCTATTCTCATTTTCTTTTCTTTCATTTCTGTTTCAGTTGCAGCTCCTACTCTTATAACAGCTACACCCCCTGATAATTTGGCTAATCTCTCTTGTAATTTTTCTTTATCGTATTCTGATTTACTTTCCTCTATTTGTCCTTTTATTTGAACTATTCTTTCTTTTCTTTCTAATTCATTTCCCATTCCATCTACAATTATTGTTTTATCTTTTGTTACTTTAACCCTTCTTGCCATACCTAAATCATCTAAATCTGAATCTTCTAACTTCATTGCTTTTTCTTCTGAAATTACTATAGCTCCTGTTAATATTGCTATATCTTCAAGCATAGCAAGCCTTCTATCTCCAAATGCAGGTGCTTTAACTACAACAACATTTAAAGCTCCCCTAATCTTATTTAACACTAATGTAGATAGTGCTTCTCCTTCTATGTCATCTGCAATTATTAATAATGGTTTAGAATTTTCTACTACTTTTTCAAGTAATCCTAAAATTTCTTTCATAGAATTAATTTTTCTGCTAGTTAAAAGTATATATGGATTTTCAAGTTCTACACTCATTCTTTCTGTATCAGTAACCATATATGGAGATAAATATCCATTATCAAATTGCATACCCTCTACTACTTCCATTGAAGTTTCTAAAGACTTAGCTTCCTCAACTGTTATTACTCCATTTTCACCCACTGTTTTCATTGCACTAGCTATTAATTTACCAATATTTTCATCAGCAGCTGAAATAGATGCAACTTGCTCTATTTCATTATTATCCTTAATTGTAACTGATCTTTCTTTTAATTTTTCTACTGCTAATTTAGAAGCCTTTTCTATACCTCTTCTTATAAATACAGGATTTGCTCCTGCTTGTATCATTTTAGATCCTTCTTTAATTAAACTTTGAGCAAGAACTGTAGCCGTAGTTGTACCATCACCTGCAACATCATTAGCTTTAATAGCAACTTCCTTCATAAGTTGAGCACCTAAATTTTCAGTATAATCTTCTAGTTCAATTTCTTTTGCTATTGTTACACCATCATTAGTAATTAATGGCGATCCATAACCTCTATCGAGTACAACATTTCTACCACGAGGTCCTAATGTAATCTTAACTGCATCAGCTAAAATATCTACACCTTTTTGTAAAGCTAATCTCGCCTCCTCATTAAACTTTATTATTTTACTCATCATTCCCTCCAACTATTGCATATATATCTTTAACATCTAAAATATATTTAATATTTCCACTTACTCTAACTTCCATAGCATTAGATAAATCTACTAATACCATGTCATCTTTCTTTATTTTTCCAACAACATCTTCTGACACTTCTAAAACTTTTGCATAGTTATTTTCAGCTTCTATATTTTCCGTTAATATTAACCCTGTTCTAGTTCTTTTTTCAACTTTAACTTTTTCGATTAATATTCTATTACCTAATGGTTTAATCTTCATTTAACTTCCTTCTCTCTAGTCAAATTTTTCTCTAAATTATACCATATATTGTGATTATTTTCAATATAACGTGGTTTTATCTTCTAATTTAAAATCCCTAGTCAAAACTAGGGATCTAAAAATTGAAATCTATACCT